>DASQVU010000042.1:0-5266 GCA_035640615.1 Pseudonocardiaceae bacterium | reverse complement strand
GGCAAAGCCTGCAACGAGTCAGGGGAGAGCTTCGGCTGGTCCCAACCAAGTCACGATCCTCCGAACGTCCGGTGCCGCTGCCCGATGTGTGCATCCGAGCGCTCAAGGCCCACCGCGCCAAGCAAGCTGCGGAACTTCTCGCGGCAGGTGTAGCCGGTTGCGGACTCGTGTTCACAAGCCTGGTGGGCACCCCGATCGAGCCCGACAACCTCCGGCGTAGCTGGTACGCACTTCGAGAGCGAGCCGGCTTACCCAATGTGCGATTTCACGACTTGCGGCACAGTTGCGTCACCCTGCTGCTCGACCTCGGCGTACCGCCGCACATCGTCATGCGCATCGTCGGACACGCCACGCTCGACGTCACCATGGGCATCTACGCGCACGCCGCTCTCGAAGAACAACGCCAAGCGCTACGCAAGCTTGAGGACCGCCTAAGCGGATGAGGTTGCTACACCCGTTGCTACAGGAGGTGCTAATGCAAGACCAACAGACGGTACAAAAACGAGCATTTGCGCTGGTCAGGATGGTGGCCAGGGGCGGGGTCGAACCGCCGACCTTCCGATTTTCAGTCGGACGCTCATACCAACTGAGCTACCTGGCCGTCCGGGCCGCATAAGGTACCGGAGCGACCCAGACGGGACTCGAACCCGCGACCTTCGCCGTGACAGGGCGACGCGCTAACCAACTGCGCCACTGGGCCTTGCTGTTGTTTCCGTGCCCCCAACGGGATTCGAACCCGCGCTGCCGCCTTGAAAGGGCGGAGTCCTAGGCCGCTAGACGATGGGGACTTGGTCGTCCAGACCTGCCCGCGCCGGTGGCCCGCCGTGAGCACAACCAGCATAGGACACCGCCGTGATCGGGTGCACCCTGGGTATCCGGGGCCACGCAGGGCGGCTCCTCGACGCCGTCAAGGCACCGCCCGCCCCGCCATGGTCACCGGCGCACTGGTGGGATGCCGTCCTCCCCGTCGATAAGACCCAACATGTCCAACAGCATCCGGCAATCCTCGGCGTCTATAGCTGACCGCGCCACCGACAACCGCGCCCGCACCACTTGCTCGGCTGTGACGCGATGCGGGTCCTGCCCGCGCTGCGTGGGCACCGAGCCCCTGCTTAGTTCCGCGCCAGTGTCCAGACCGAGATCAAAGGTGCTCGGCAGACGGCTCATTGGCCCCTCCTGAATTCGTCCTCACGTAACCGCGTCACCGCTCGGCGCAACCTATCTACCGTTCATCGTCAGGTGCAGCCTCCTACCGGGTGATTACGCGTGGTTAACTATCCCCAACCGGTCTAAATCTCCCCCGCTCGCCGCTCGACCAGCGGTCGCCCGCCAGCAACTCAGCCAGGTGCAGCGCCCGCCGTCCCGTCGTCTGGGCGATCTGCTGCCGGCAGCTGAACCCGTCCGCCAGCACCAGGGCGCCGGGCATGGCTCGGATGGCCGGAGCCAGCGAGCGTTCGGCCAGCGCCACGGACAGCTCCTCATGCCCGGGCTGGTAGCCGAAGCTGCCGGCCAGCCCACAGCACCCGGAGGCCCGCCGCAGCCGGATACCCACCATGCGCAGGAGCGCGTCGTCAGCATCGTGCCCGAGCACCGCATGCTGATGGCAGTGCACCTGCTGCACCGCCTCGCCGCCACGCTCAGGGGGCCGCCAATCCGGCGCGCGCTCGCGCAGCACCTCGGCAAGGGTGCGAACCCGTCCCGCCAGCGCGCCCGCCGCCGGATCGTCCGGCAACAGCTCTGGTAGGTCGGTGCGTAGCATGGCCATGCAACTGGGTTCCAACCCGACCACCGGCACCCGGGCCGCCAGCGGCGCCCGAAGCAGCCGCAGGGTCCGCCGCAACACCAACCGGGCCAGGCCGAACTGCCCGGTGGTGAACCAGGTCAACCCGCAGCACACCGTGCCTCGAGGCGACCGAACGGTGAAACCGGCCGCCACCAGTACCCGCACAGCAGCGCGCAGCACCTGCGGATCGAACGACCGGGTGAAACAGTCCGGCCACAGCAACACCACACCGCGCGGACCACGGCCGGCTGGCATGTCATCAGACCGGTACCGGGCGAACCGGGGCAGCGGGCGGGCCGTGGAGACCCCACCCAACCGGGCAGCAATCGGCGCGACGGCGTTGGCCACTATCGGCGCCAACCCGGCGACCCGAGCCGCCAGCGGGAAACCGCCCAGCGCGTAATGCCACCGGGGCCGCAGCCGCCACCGGTAGCGCTGGTGCAAGAACTCTGCCTTGTAGCTAGCCATGTCCACGTTGACCGGGCAATCCGAGACGCACGCCTTGCAGGCCAGGCACAGATCGAGCGCCTCCGCAACCTCCGGCGAGCGCCAGCCACCGGTCACCAGGTCGCCGGACAGCATCTCGGCCAGCAGGTGCGCCCGCCCACGGGTGGAGTGCTTTTCCTCGCGCGTGACCTGGAAACTCGGGCACATCACGCCAGACCCGCCCAGCTGCCGGCACGCGCCGACACCGACACAGCGCCTACTCGCCGCCACCAGGCTGCCGCCGTCGCGCTGCAACGCCAGGCGTACCGGCACCGGACGCTCCCGCCCAGGACGCAGGTCCGCATCCAGCGGCCGGGGATCCACCAGCACTCCGGGGTTGAGCAGCCCATCCGGATCGAAGATCGCCTTAAACTGCGCGAACAAGCCCAGTACGGCCGCTGGGTACATCCGGTTCAGCAGCTCACCGCGGGCTCGGCCGTCACCGTGCTCCCCGCATAGCGACCCACCGTGCGACACCGTCAGATCAGCAGCCTGCTCGACGAATCGCCGGAAGTCGCGCCTCCCGGCCGGGCTCACCAGGTCGGCGTCCAGGCGGACGTGTACGCAGCCCTCGCCGAAATGCCCGTATATCGCGCCCCGCCTGCCGTGCTCGGCGAGCAGCTCGGTGAACCCCCGTAGGTAGTCACCCAGCCGCGCGGGGGGCACTGTGGCGTCCTCCCAACCCGGCCACGCCTGCGTACCGTCTCCTAGCCTGGTCGCCAAACCCGCGCCGGCCTCACGGATGCGCCACAACGCCGCCCGGTGCGCCGGGTCGGTCACTACCAGATGTGGCCCACCCATCTCAGCCGCCACCGCGCGAGCCGACGCCATCGCCGCGTCCGCGGCGTCCGCACCGAATTCGACGAGCAGCCAGGCGCTGCCCTCGGGTAAGTCAGCCCTGCTGCGCAACGCCGAGGCCGCGACTATTGCCGTATCCAAGGCCTCCACGGTGAGCGGGTGGTGCCGCAGCAATTCCGGAGCAGCATCCGCCGCGGCAGCCAGGTCAACAAACGCCAGCACCAACAACGCCACCGCCGGGGGCGGCGCAACCAGCCGCACGGTCGCCTCCAGCACCACCGCGCAGGTGCCTTCGGTGCCCACCAAAGCCCGCGCCAGCGAAGACCCGTGCTCCGGCAGCAGGTGCTGCAAGGCGTAACCCGAGCCCCGGCGCGGCCAGTCCGGTAGCTCGGCGCGAATCAGCTCCCGGTGCTCGCGCTCCAGGTCGGCCACCGCAGCCGGCAGCCTCCCACCGCCGGCCACCAGCTGGGACCCGTCGGGTAGCAGCACGACCAGCTCTTCGACGGCCTGTGCGGTGGTGCCCCAGGCCACCGAGTGCGCCCCGCAGGCGTTGTTGCCGATCATCCCGCCGAGCGTGCAGCGGCTGTGCGAGGACGGGTCCGGGCCGAAGCGCAGGCCGTGGCGGGCGGCAGCGCCCTGCAGCGTGTCGAGCACGACTCCCGGCTGCACCCGTGCCAGCCGCGTGACCGGATCGAGGTCGAGCACCGCGTCGAGGTAGCGGGAGAAGTCGAGGACGACGCCGGGACCGATGGCGTTGCCTGCTATCGACGTGCCGGCACCCCGCGCGGTGAACGGTACGTGGAACTCGCGGCAGACGCCCATGGCGGCTGCCACGTCTTCGACACAGCGGGGTATGACGACGGCGCGCGGCGGGACCCGGTAGTTCGACGCGTCGGTGGCGTACAGCGCGCGGGTCCCGGCATCGGCTGCGACGTGACCGCGTACAGCGGCGCGCAGAACTTTGGTGAGCGCGTTATCCTCCACGCCGGCCCGGCGCGTGACGGATCAGCGCGGCGGAGCGCCGAGCTCTAAGCGGGCGGAAAGTAGTGCGCTGACTGCAGCGCACGGCTGGCCGTTGCGTACCAACTTGATCGCGGAATGAACCTCCTCGACCGCGGCGGTGGGAATGTCGCCGCCGTGGTCTGCGGCTGCCTCAAGCCGTTCCGCGATAGACCTGATTTCCGCTGGCAGCGCATCCCCCATGAGGGCGGCCACCATCGCTTCCACCTCGTGCAGGAGGCTCTGCTGGGTAGTGTGGGATGCGCTCACGTGCTCTGAGCCTACTCGGCCATCCGGCGGTCATAAACGGGATATAAACAACGCGCCGGCTGGGGCGGCCACGCCTCAGCGCGACGATCAGCCCACCCGCGTAGGCTCGCCCGAGTGGTGACCGGTAACGCGCTGCTCCGCATTCTCAGCCTGTGCCTGCTCGCGGGCCTACTGGTGGCGGGGATGATGTTTCCCGCTGTCGGCGGTCTCGGTCTGGCGTCGAACCAGGCCAGTGAAACGGTCAACAGCGTCTCGTCCAACTTGGTACAAAGCCAGGTTCCGATGGTCACCACGATCACCGATAAGGACGGGGTGCCGATCGCCTACGTATTCGACCAGAACAGGTTCAATACTCCACCCAAGGAGATCGCCGACACCATGAAGGCCGCGATCATCGCGATCGAGGATCGCCGGTTCTTCGAGCACAATGGGGTGGACTGGCGGGGCACCGCCCGGGCGTTAATGACCAACCTGTCGGCCAGCGGCAGCGCCCTGGAAGGCCAGGGTGCCTCGACGCTGACCATGCAGTACATCAAGAACTATATGCTGTATGCGGTCGCGCAGACCGACGCCGAGCGCGCCGCGGCCGTGGAGAGCACCCCGGCACGCAAGCTCCGGGAGATCCGGGTGGCCCTGCAGCTGGAAAAGCAGCTGTCCAAGGACGAGATCCTGGCGCGGTACCTCAACATCGTCTTCTTTGGTCACAACGCCTACGGGGTGGCCTCCGCAGCGCGGACGTATTTCAACACCACACCGGATCGGCTGACCATTTCGCAGGCCGCGCTGCTGGCCGGCATGGTGCGCTCAACTACCGAGTACGACCCGGTGGAACATCCTGAGCAGGCGCTGGCCCGGCGTAATGTGGTGATCGACGAGATGGTCAACGTCGGGTCGATCACCCGCGCTCAGGCTGATGCCGCAGCAGCAGAA
>DASQVU010000041.1:0-3811 GCA_035640615.1 Pseudonocardiaceae bacterium | reverse complement strand
CGGATTGAGTGCGGAGCTGCGTGCGGTTTACGAGGCGCTGCCCGCGCGCGCCTGCCGGCATCCCGAACAGCTGGTACACGACTCCGGGGTCCCGCTACACCGCGTGCGTTCCGCACTGCCATTACTGGAGCTGCAGGGCTTGGTGGGCTGCGGGGTGAGCGGTTGCCACCGCATCGTTGCCGACAATGGGTGTGGCGGTGCTTGACGTGATGCGCTCGAGAGCGCAGCGTCCTGCGGGTGCGCGAGGACCCACGGGTAGCCGACTCACTGCCCAATGGCCTTGTGGCCTACCGAGAGCGCTTCGTGGCCCACCTGGCATCGGTACGTGGGCTGTCCACGCATACCGTCCGCGCTTATCGGGGCGACGTCACCGCGTTACTGCGCTACCTGGTGGACTCCGGCCGTAGTGATCTTGCTGGCTTGGATCTGCCGTTGCTGCGCGGCTGGCTGGGTGCCCAGCACCGGGCCGGACACCGGCGCAGCACGCTCGCGCGGCGCGCTGCGGCGGCTCGCACCTTCACCGCGTGGGCGACCCGTGCCGGTGCGATGGACCACGATCCGGGTCCCAGTCTGGTGGCGCCGCGGACGCACCGAGCCCTGCCCGCGGTGTTGCATCCGGAACAGGCCGCAGCCGCAATGCACGCCGCGCAACGCGGCGCCGCCGAGGCGAACCCGTTGGCATTGCGGAATCACGCAGCCCTGGAATTGCTGTACGCCACTGGGATACGTGTCGCCGAGCTGTGCGGGCTGGACGTCGGCGACCTCGACCAGCATCGGCGCCTCGTGCGGGTACTCGGCAAAGGAGCGAAAGAACGCGCGGTGCCCTACGGGATGCCCGCGCAGCGAGCCTTGATCCGCTGGCTTGAGGAAGGACGGCCAACACTGGTGCGGCCCCACTCGGCGGCGGCGTTATTCCTCGGCGCCCGCGGCGGGCGGGTCGATCAACGGATCATCCGGACTGTCGTGCACGACGCCGTCAGCACGGTGCCCGGGGCGCCGGACATGGGCCCGCACGGCCTGCGGCACAGCGCCGCAACGCATCTACTCGAGGGCGGCGCGGACCTTCGCAGCGTTCAGGAGTTACTCGGTCACGCTACGCTCGCCACCACGCAGCTCTACACGCATGTCACTGTCGAGAGGCTGAAAGCGATCCATGACCGGAGCCATCCCCGTTCCTGAGCACTTCGGGGGTTGTGATCGCGTCCTGACCGCTGTCCCCGTCGCCGACGTCGCACCATGCAGCTGGACTGCCGACGTCAAGGTTGAGGAGATGGAGGCAGGTGTCGCCGCGTTGTGGCGCGCCTATGGCCGGGACCGCGACGCTAACCTGCGCGACCGGCTTCTGCTGCACTACGCACCGCTGGTGAAGTACGTGGCCGGACGCGTCGGCACCGGGTTGCCCTCTTACGTGGACATCGCAGACCTCGTGCAGTCGGGCATCTTCGGGTTATGGGATGCCATTGACCGGTTCGAGCCGGAACGGGGCTTGAAGTTCGAGACCTACGCGATGCAACGGATCCGGGGGGCGATCCTGGATGAGCTGCGGGCGCAAGACTGGGTGCCTCGTTCGGTGCGCAGCCGGGCCCGAGAAGTGGAGCGGGCGCTGGAGCGGCTGGAGACTCGATTACAGCGTTCAGCCTGCGACGCGGAGGTCGCGGCCGAACTCGGCATCGGCGTCGCCGAGTTGCGGGAACTTTATGCCCAGCTTCAGCTGACCAGCGTGGTGGCGTTGGACGAGTTGATGACCGTCGGTCGCGGCGGTACCTCGATTGCGGAGACGCTGCCCGATGAGACCGCACAGGAACCGGGCGCTTTCCTTGATTCAGTCGAAAGCAGGCGGTTGCTTGCGGAAGCCGTCTCGCAGCTCACCGACCGCGACCGAGTGGTGGTATCGCTTTACTATTTCGAGAATCTGACGCTGGCCGAGATAGGTCGGGTACTGGGAGTCACCGAGTCACGGGTATGCCAGCTGCACACTCGCGCCGTGCTCCGGCTCCGCAGCAAGATGCTGGAAGCCTCCGCGGGCTAGGACACCGCGTTGTGGGAATACAGCCAGCGGCTTCGCTGCGAATCGTCGATCGGCAGCAGGCGCACCCGCCTGGCAAGCAGCCGAAGCGGGTCCAAGTACTCACGCTCGAATTCAGCCGGCTGCGGTCCAGACGCTGCGCTACGGAAAACGCCCCAATGCAGGCACACCGTCACCGGGCAGCCGAGGTGTCCAGGCTGCACGATACCGATTTGCTGCCCTTTGATGACCCGTTGGCCCGCGGTGACGGTTGCTGACACCGGTTCATAGGTGGTTCGCAGGCCGCCTGGATGGCTCACCGACACCACACCGCGGCCGCCCACCATCCCGGCGAAGACCGCCGTGCCGGCGCCGGCCGCGAGCACCGGCGCGCCGGCAACTGCGGCCAGGTCGACCCCGCGGTGACCCGATCCGTACCGGAATGCCGGGGGCCGGAAGGGCTGGACTACGGCCGGCGAACCGGACAGTGGCCAGCCGAATCGTTGGCCTCCCATGCTGATCGGACCCGCCTGGCCACGAGAGGTGACTAGATTGGTGGTGGCCGGAGATCCTGCGGATAGCACCGCCGCGAGCATGCTGCAGATCAGAATTCGGGACATCCCCGCACCCTGCCCGGCGGACCTCAGACCGGCCACTCCCGCACGCCATCCCTGTGGACAGCAGCCCCGCATGTGCACAACTTCGGCCACACTTCGCAGTCTGGATGCAGACTGCGGTAATTCCGGACCCGGAAACCGCAGTCTGCATCCAGACTGCGGCGATGGTGGGCGAGATAAGGGAGGGCATGGGGGGCGCGTACAGTGGTGGGGCGGCCCGCGTGCGGGCCGACTTCGCGCGCCAGCGCTGCGCCCTACCGGGGCTTCGGCGTCCGGCGGTCCTCGTTGCGGTCCTGATCGCACGGGGTCCGGACGCCGGCCTGGCGCCAGGGCGGCGGTCCACCCGGCCCGTCGCGACAACCGCATGAGCGCGCCGGTGGAGCCGGTGCGCCCGACACATCGAGGTGTGCACCGGCGATGGCCGTCGTCACCATGAAGCAATTGCTCGACTCCGGCGTGCATTTTGGTCACCAGACCCGCCGCTGGAATCCGAAGATGAAGCGCTACATCTTCACGGAGCGCAACGGCATCTACATCATCGACCTGCAGCAAACACTCACCTACATCGATCGGGCCTACGAGTTCATCAAGCAGACCGTGGCCCATGGCGGTTCGATCCTGTTCGTCGGCACCAAGAAGCAGGCTCAAGAAGCGATCGCGCATCAGGCGCAGCGGGTTGGCATGCCATTCGTCAATCATCGCTGGTTGGGCGGCATGCTCACGAACTTCTCGACGGTGCACAAGCGGCTACAGCGCCTCAAGGAACTCGAGGCCATGGAACAGACCGGGGGTTTTTCCGGGCTGACCAAAAAAGAGATCCTGATGCGCACCCGGGAGAAGGATAAGCTGGAGAAGACCCTGGGCGGCATTCGTGACATGCAGCGCGTACCCAGCGCGGTGTGGGTGGTGGACACCAAGAAAGAGCAGATTGCCGTCGGTGAGGCCCGCAAGCTGGGCATCCCGGTCGTGGCCATCCTGGACACTAATTGCGACCCGGACGAGGTCGACTATCCCATCCCGGGCAACGACGACGCGATCCGCTCGGCGGCCTTGCTCACCCGGGTGGTCGCGGATGCCACCGCCGACGGTCTGATGTCGCGGGCCGGGCGCTCCTCCGGCGCCGACGGAACGGACAAGCCAGAGTCGGGTGTCGGTGTCGACGAGCCGCTGGCCGAATGGGAACAGGAGC
>DASQVU010000040.1:0-7806 GCA_035640615.1 Pseudonocardiaceae bacterium | reverse complement strand
ATCTGCTGCTGCTCGCTGTCACGGATCTCGGCGGCGCGCACGAGCATGCTGCGCATCCGATCGAAGGATTGTGTCGCTGAGTTGTTGTTCACGGGCTTCGCCTTCGCTAGGGGGCGGACCGATCCTGGTGCGCGCGGATCCTAACTATCCCGTCGAGCCGCCCCGCAACCGGGAGACCACCCTTCGCAGCCGGTGACTTGGCACGCTCAGTGCACCGCCAGCCGGTCCTCGAAACCTCCAACAAGGCCCCGCCAGGCCGCCACTTCGGCGTCGAACGGCGGGCTGGGTGCCAGCCGCGTGGGGTCTGGACGCAGCAGGAAGGAAACCAGCCAGCCCAGCGGTTCCGAGCTGGCCAGCACCTTGTCTGCGGCATCCGAGCCGGCCCACTGCTCGGCGTCAGTGATCAGTTCGACAGCCAGTTCAAGCTGCCCGGGATCGACAGTTTGCGGACCTCCCGCGAGGTCGTCGGCCAATCCAGACAGCACGTAGCTGTTGGCGTCGTCGACGGCCACCGCCAGCTGCCGATCCGCCGCCCGCTGGGCGACCTGTGACCAGGTGGACACCGCATCGAGGTCGTGTCCCCGGGGGTGTTCGACGAGGTACCGGATCAGCGCGCGGGGCGAGGTGAAGGCGTCGATGCGGCCATTGCGACCGAGGAACACCGCGGTGTCGTCGACGTAGCAGCGCAGCGTGTAGTGCTCACCGAGATCGCTGATGATCCGGATCGGGTCGATACCGACCTGCGACCAGAACGCCAGCGCGGGATCGTTCGCGGTGCCGGCACTGCGCGCTGCCACATCGTCAGGCGGGTGCTCGGTGACGTCCTGGACAGCGTCCAGATCGGACAGCTCTGTGGCGGCCGCCTGCACGGCTTCGGTATCGACGTCGGGACTGGACACCACGCCGTCGATGGCGTCGAGGACCTCGTCCCACCGTTTCGCGACCACTTCGCACAACGCGTCCCACTGCCGCATGCCGTCGCGACCGCCGAAGGCCAGCGTGCCCCCGGCCAGCATGGCGAATCCGGGGGTGGAGTCGAGCACCTCGTGCACCCCGTCCAGGCCGCAGACCTCGGCCAGCGAGCGCACCATGGACACCACGTCGGCCAGCTCATCGATCACCCAGGTATCCGGCGGCTGCGCCACCAGCTCGGGCACTCCGATCAGGTCGTACCGGTTGGAGTCGGTCGGTCGCAGATCCGCTGCGGGCAACCGCGGTACCAGCGACCAGGCTGGATGGTCGATCAGGTCGTGCTTGGTCGCAGTACGCACGAAACCGACCAATGCTGCAACATCGGCGAAGGCGAATAGGTTGTCGCCGTGGCCGAGGAATGCCTCCCATTCCTCGCCGTCCTCACGCCAGCGCGGGGCCCACAGCGTCACCAGGTCGCCGGCGGTCACCGACAGCTCGATCGGAACAATGTCAGCAGCCATGGGGTGGCAGGGTAATACGCGTCGGTGATAACCCTACGGTTCGGTAAGCGCTACTTCGGTGGGACCGAATATGGGGAGCGCATCCAGGTAGGGCTGCGGGTCACCAGACCACTTCCAGGCGGCCATCTGTGCGCGGCTGCGCCGGCCGGGCACGGATCGCCAGAATTCGTAGGGATCCACCTCGACGACTGTCACCGGCTTGCCGGAACCCACGACGAAGCGGTGCTTTCCGGCGACAATCCTGAGTTCGCCTAGGTGACCCAGCCGTTCAGCCGTGCGGGGCATGCCGAGCTCCAGGGACGAGATCCACGCGGCCTCCGGCAGACGTTCGGCACCCAACGCGCCGCGAATATCGGCCTCGTGCACCACTACGTCCTGCACCAGAACGAGGGGCAATGTCCCCGCCGCAAGTTCCTGCTCGATCGGACCAGCGGCGATATCCCATTCGGCGAGTACGTCGTCGAGGGGTCGGCCGCGGCGCTGGCCGATCTGCGCGGCGGTCTGCTCCTCCGTGGGAATGTCTTGGAGCCGGCCTGCAACGATGTCCGCAGCATTGGCAGCTAAATGCGCTACTGTGTCGCTGACCGTCCACTCCGGGCAGGCGGGCACGACGCGGGCTCGTTGTTCGGCGCTGGTATCGCGCACCAGGGCGGCGATGCGGTTCCGGGTCTCCCGGTACAGGGCGGCGTAGTTGGTCATGGCTTTTCCCGCCAGCCGTCCAGGTTGGCGCGGATCGCGGTGTCGAACAGCTCAGCGTGGGACACGGCGCCCGCAGGCACCGCACCGCGAAGTTCCAACGACACCAGGCCGTGCATGGTGGCCCACAGCGCGGTGGTGATCAGGCCAGGGTCTGCCTTGCGGAGCAAGCCCGCCACCAGTGCCCGACGCACCGCGTCAAGCAGCGGAACGAAGGCAGCTTCGGCGTGCGCGTAATCCTGGGGCACGGGTTCAAAGCCAGGTACCGGTGATCCGAACATCACCGCGTACAGGTGTGGGTCGGCCAAGGCGCTGGACCGGTAGGCCTGGCTCAGCGCGAGCACGTCGCTCAGCGGGTCATCGGAGCGGCTCACCGCGTGCAGATGAGCCCCGAACCTGGTGAACGCCTCGATGAACAGGCCTCGAAGGATGCCCGGCTTGCCGCCGAAGAGCGCGTATACCGCGCTGGTCGAGGTGCCCGCGTCGGCGGCCAGCCGGCGCATGCTCAAGGCGTCCGGTCCTGCCGAGGTGAGCAGCGCTGCTGCGGTGTCTAGCAGCCGGATCCGCAGCGCCGCATCGTGCACTTTCGGTCGCGCCACCCCGCAACACTAACGCAAACACCGTTCTATAACACCGTTAAGAGTGACCCTGGGTTCACAGGCGGATGATCAACTCGCGGAGCAGGGGAGCCATCTGAGTGGCGGACTTAGCAGCGGCGGCGAGCATGTCGGGGATGCTGAGAGGGTCTGCCTGCACGCCGGCGGCGAGGTTGGTGACCAGCGAGACCCCGAGCACCTCGGCGCCCTCGACGCGAGCGGCGATGGCCTCCAGCACGGTGGACATCCCCACCAGGTCGGCACCCAGCGTGCGCAACATGCGGATCTCCGCGGGCGTCTCGAAATGCGGGCCGGGGACTCCGGCATAGACGCCCTCGGCCAGCGTCGGATCGATCTCTCGGGCCAGCGCGCGCAATCGGGGAGCGTAGGCGTCGGTGAGGTCGACATATCGTGGTCCCACCAGTGGGGAGGTCGCGGTGAGGTTGAGATGATCGGAGATCAGCACCGGTTGGCCTACCTCAAGCCCCTCGGCGATACCACCGGCAGCGTTGGTAAGCACCACCACCCGCGCACCCGCTGCGCAGGCGGTGCGTACCCCGTGCACAACCTGGGCGACGCCATGGCCCTCATAGCTGTGCGTGCGACCGAGCAGTACCAGCGCGTGGCGATCGGCCAGCTGCACCGACCGCGCCGTCCCGGCATGCCCGATAACCTGCGGCGGGACGAAACCGGGCAGCGCGCTAAAGGGGATTTCGGCGATGGGCGCACCCAACCCATCGGCCGCTGGTCGCCAGCCGCTGCCCAGCACGACGGCGACGTCATGCGCGGACACCCCGGTGCGCTCGGCGAGTACCGATGCGGCGTCTCGCGCCAGCTGCGCCGGATCAACCACCATGTCCTCCTCCCGCCTCCCCGATATGCCTCCCCGATATGGAGACATATCGAGCTGCTGAGGTGCCGCTGACCCCCGATATGGAGACATATCGGAGTGGGACGTCAGCTAGGGGGTGGGGTGAAGGTTGCGGCTACGGGTTCGAACAGTCTTGTGCGGCCGGCGGCCTCCCGCTCGGTGGGCACCGTGACCGAGACCACCCACAGGTCCGGTTTCGCCGACATCATCCGCAGGTAGGTCGTGCGGCGCAGCTCACCACCTTCCTGGGTCCGGAATGTGGCCTCCAGGGCGCCGCCGGGCAGGCGCTGCCGCTGGGTCTCCACCAGCTGCGGCAAACCCTGGGCCAGCTTGCGCAGGTAGCTGCTCAAATACTGATCAGCGTCGACGGCGCCACCGGCCGCAAGCGCACCGATGACCCGCTCCACAGCGATGACCTCCGAACCGTCCGGTGATACGAAACGCGTCACCGTGCCGGTGTCGTCGCCGAGCGTGCGCTGCTCACGGAATTGCAGCCAACCCAGCGGCGCGCTGATGGTGAACTGCGTCGGCCTGATCCCGGGTGGCTCACTGACCTGAACCGCCTGGGGTTGCAGCACCAGATCGTTGGGGCTCGCGCCCGGCGCGGGCCGGACCGTCAGGGACGGCAGCGCGGGGCGCCCGACGGCAATCCGCGCAACGGTAAAACCGGTCGTCGCGGTAGCCAGGAACAGCAGCACGGCCAGCATCCACAGGCCCGCTCGGCGTCCGGTGCCCGCGCGGGCCCGGGCGTGCCTGGTCGCGCGAGCTTCGGGTTTCGGGGCGACCGCGAAGGGCAATGGTCCCGGGTCGGCGGCGAGCCGGGCGTTGCGCTGGCGCGGCATCCCCACATTTGGATCCGACGCCGGGGCCGGCATGCTCGCAACGGGGACCGGCTGGGACACGGTGGGTTGAGCCGGTTCCGGGGGCGCACCCAAGAGCTCGCGTACCCGGGACAGCGGCATCCGGCGGGCCGGGTCCTTCACCATCAGCGAGGTGATCACCTCGGCCAGCGGCCCGGAACAGGACGGTTTGGGCACCTCGTCCTGCACCACCGCCGCCACGGTCGCCATCGCGGTGCCCGCGTCGTAGGGAGGCCTGCCTTCCACCGCGGCGAACAGCGTCGCGCCGAGTCCCCACAGATCGGAGGCGGGATTGACCGGGCCGCCCGAGGCGATCTCGGGAGCGATGTAGGCCGGCGAGCCCAGCATCAGGCCAGTGGCGGTCAGCGTCCGGTCGGCCGGGTTGCGGGCGATCCCAAAGTCGGTGAGCTTGATCCGGCCATCGTGGGCGACCAGCACATTGCCGGGCTTGACGTCCCGATGGGTGATGCCCGCGGCATGCGCCGCCTGGAGGGCTGCCGCCACCGCCGCCCCCACGGCGACCACCTGCTGCGGCGGCAACGGGCCGTCGCGGGTCAGCTCGGCCAAGCTGCGCGAGGCGACCAGCTCCATCACTACAAACGGTGCGGAGCCCTCCCGGGCCACGTCGTAGAGCGTCACCACGTTCGGGTGCGACAACGCCGCGATGGCGCGCGCCTCCCGCAACGCGCGTTCCCGCAGCGCGTCGGCCTCGTCGGCGGGTATCCCCGGAGGCAGCAGCACTTCCTTGATCGCGACCGGCCGCCCCAGCACCTCGTCGTGCGCCGACCACACCGTGCCCATGGTGCCCCGGCCCAGCACCGCCTCAAGCCGGTACCGGCCGGCCACTAAGCGGGGTGCGGGATTGGTCACGGCCCCATGATGCCCGCACCGGGGGGTGAAGTGGCGCATGATTAACGTTGATGGACAGATCAGCCGAGTCCGGATTCCCGATCAAGCCGGTGTACCGCGCCCAGGACGTCGCGGACGGCTTGGCTGAGCGCCTGGGCGAACCCGGGCAGTTCCCGTTCACCCGCGGGGTGTACCCCACCATGTACACCCAGCGTCCGTGGACGATGCGCCAGTATGCCGGGTACGGCACCGCCACCGAATCCAATGCGCGTTACCACCAGCTGCGCCGGGCCGGCCAGACCGGCCTGTCGGTGGCGTTCGATCTGCCCACGCAGATGGGCTATGACTCCGACGAGGCGATCGCGCACGGTGAGGTCGGCAAGGTCGGGGTGGTCATCGACTCGATCGAGGACATGCGGACCCTGTTCGACGGGATCCCGCTGGACGAGGTGTCCACATCCATGACCATCAACGCGCCGGCCAGCGTGTTGCTGTTGCTGTATCAACTGGTGGCCGAGGAACAGGGCGTGTCGGGCTCAGCGCTGACCGGTACGGTTCAGAACGACGTCCTCAAGGAATATATCGCACGGGGCACCTACATTTACCCACCGGCGCATTCCCTGCGGCTCACGTCAGACATCTTCGCTTACTGCAAGGCCGAGATGCCGCGCTGGAATACCATTTCAATCTCCGGTTATCATATGGCCGAGGCCGGTGCAAATCCGGTGCAGGAAATCGCCTTCACGCTGGCCAACGGGATGCAGTATGTGCAGGCCGCGCTGGACGCCGGGATGGCGGTCGACGAGTTCGCGCCACGATTGTCGTTCTTTTTCGTCGCCCGCACCACACTGCTGGAGGAAGTAGCTAAATTCCGGGCCGCCCGGCGGATCTGGGCACATCTGATGTCCGAGCGCTTCGGCGCGCGGAATCCGAAGTCGCTGATGCTGCGATTCCACGCTCAGACCGCCGGAGTGCAGCTGACCGCGCAGCAACCCGAGGTCAACCTAGTCCGGGTCACCGGGCAGGCGATCGCCGCGATCTTCGGTGGAGCGCAGTCGCTGCACACCAACGCCTACGACGAGGCGATCGCGCTGCCCACCGAGAAGGCCGCCCGGTTGGCCCTGCGAACCCAGCAGGTGCTGGCGCACGAGACCGACCTGACCGCCACGGTCGATCCCTTCGCCGGCTCCTACGCGCTCGAGGCGATGACCGATGAGCTCGAGGCCGCCACGATCACGTTGATCGGCAAGGTGGACGAGCTGGGCGGGGCCGTGCGGGCCATCGAAGCAGGGTTCCAGAAATCGGAGATCGAGCGCACCGCGTACCAGACCGCGGTCCAGATCGACTCCGGGGAGCGGGTCGTGGTCGGGGTCAACCGTTACCGACTCGACGCCGAGGAGCCCTACCAGCCGCTGCGGGTGGACCCGGCGATCGAAGAAAACGCCCGGGAACGGCTCGCCGTACTGCGTTCGTCCCGATCCTCCGTCGAGGTCGAGCGTTATCTCGACGAGTTGCGGCGCGCGGCCAAGGACGCGCATAGCAACGTGCTGTATCCGATGAAGCGGGCGCTGGCTGCTCGGGCCACGGTAGGGGAGGTCTGCCACGCACTGCGTGACGTGTGGGGCACCTACGTGCCGTCAGAAACCTTCTGAGCACCGTTGGCGCTCGGCCAGGCATCAACCGTGCCCAACCCTGACGGCAGGGACCGGGACGCTGCGGCGTCTACCGCAGGGCCGCGTTGGCCAGCTGATCGCCGAAATCGTCATCCCTTGGCATACGACATCTATTGGACACGTCATGTCAGCTGAGCGCACCACCCCGTAGGAAGCTGACTCGAAGAAGCCGCTATCGGAGGGGAGCCCGCATGTCCTGGATCGTCGATCACTGGTATGACCTCGGCACGGTCGCCGGCAAGGCGGTCCTCATGTACGCGACCGCGGTCGTCGGGCTGCGTCTGGGCGAACGTCGCACCCTCGTGCAGTGGACCATCATCGATTTCGCCACTGCGGTAGCGATCGGCGCCATCGTCGGACGCACCGCCATCGCCGGCACCCAGTCCTACGCCACTGGTGCCGTCGCGCTGCTCACCCTCATCGCGGTCCACCGGCTGGCCAGCCTGCTGCGGTTTCGCCCGGTGGCCGGCAAGCTGTTCGATCACCGAGTCCGGGTGCTCGTCGACCACGGCCAGTTGCGCCGCCGCCAGCTGCGGATATGCGGACTCACCGACAACGATCTCTATGCTCAGCTGCGCCAACGAGGAGTGTTCGACCTCACCCGGCTGCGCTATGTCCTCTACGAGGCCAAGGGCGATCTCACCGTGGTACCCGACCGAGACGAGCTCGGCCGCGAGCCGCCGCTGGTTCAGGCCGGTCTCGACAGCGCCCAGGGCTAGCAGCTACCACAGTTGCGTCTCAGCTGCTCGAGATCGTCAGGCCGGGGCCTGCTGGTAGAGATCAGTCGCTGAGTCGAACATGGTCTTCAGCTGCTGTCGGTCGCTATTC
>DASQVU010000039.1:0-3438 GCA_035640615.1 Pseudonocardiaceae bacterium | reverse complement strand
CGCCATCACCTTCGGTGACCGCTGCCGGCCGCCGAAACCTACTAACCAACAACCAAGCCGAAAACACCGTTCGTGTTACGGACCCATCTCGCTTGTCGAGTCTCAGGTGATGTTTGACAGTTGTGTCTCAGGACATGGTTGACACGTGGCCTAGGAAACATAGGGGTTTTGTGTGTGGGTCGTTGGGCTTTGAGTGAGCGGACTGGGCAGGTGGTGGTCCGGGGGAAGGTGCGGGTGGTGGCACCGTCGAGCTCGACAGTCAAGGTGGTGGCCGAGACGTGCACGGTGACAACTTGGCGGGCGTGGTGGCGGCCGAGGGCGATTTTTTGGCCGACGACCATGATTCCCCCGCTGTTGGAGGCGCGGCGCTGCACGGTGACCGGCTCGATGGACGGTCGGGGTGGGGGTCCGGCGGGGCGAGCACCGCGTAAGCGGCGGGCGTGGTCCCAGCTCAGCGGGTTGGGGCGGGTGCGCAGCAGTTCGCGGGTGTCGGGGTCAAAGATCATCAGGGTCTGGTCTTGGATGCGGATGGCAACCCGGCGCCCGGCGAGGATTTCCGCGGCGAGCACAACGGTGTTGCCCAGGCTGATGGTTCCGGCGCGGGAGACAACCCGGTCGATTTCTAGCGCGGATCCGGGTTCGACCGGGGGCAGCGGTGGTGGCCCGGCGGCTCGGCCGCCGTCGGTGGCCAGCGCGGCGAGGTCGGTGCTGGTCAGGTGCGAGCGGATGGTTTTGATCCGGGCGCCGGCGATGCTCAGATGAATGATGTCTTCATCGGCCCAGAAGGTCACGGTCAGTCCGGCGCGGTGCGGGCCCAGCCAGAATTGTTTGCCGCGAAGGGACATGTTGCCGCTGGTGGGCACGACTCGGTCGAATTCCAGTGGCCCACCGGTATAGGGCAGTGTCGCCGCGGGAGCGTGCGCGTCTTTCCGCACAGGCTGTAGCGAATCCGGGTCCGGTGCCGGGGTGGAGGTTGGTGTCGCGGGTGGTGGCGTGGGGGCCAGTCCCAGGCTGGGCGGTAGCCGCAGCGGCAGGAGTGCCTCGGTGGACGCGCGTGTCTGTTGGGTGGGGGCAAACCGGTCGGCAGGGTAGGCCATGTCCAGGGCTTGGTGGGGGCGGTCGCAGTTGTAGCTGGTCACCCAGGTGTCCACCGCGGCCTGAGCGGCGAGCCGGGTCTCGAAGGGTTCGGCGTGGTTGAGGAATTCGCGGCGAAAGCTGCCGTGGAACCGTTCAATCTTACCGGTTGTCGTCGGTGATGCCGGTTCGGTGAGTCGATGGGCGATGCCGTTATCGCGGCAGATGCGGTCGAACAGGACTTCGCCGCCTTTGCCGAAGCGGTCGGTGAATTGTTTGCCGTTGTCCGTTAAAACTTCCTCGGGTACCCCGTAGCGCTGCAAGGCCTGGGCAAAGGCCAGGCACACCGCCCGTCCCGTGGCGCGCACGACCACGGTGGCCATGACACAGAAGCGGGAGTGGTCATCGACCCCGGTGACTACTTTGCATTCGGTGCCATCGGTCAGGAAAACGCCGCCGACGATATCGATTTGCCATAGCGCCATCGGTTTATCGCGTTCCCAGCGCCGATACGTGTCCCGTTTACGCCGCCGGGACCGCGCCACCACCAGCCCGTGGCGCACCAGCACCCGGTGCACCGTAATCCGCGACGGCGCCGCTGTGCCGGTGCGGGCCAGTTCGTGGGCGATGCGCCGGGCACCCCAACGCAGATGCTCCCAACGTAGCTCGCAGACCAGCGCTTCCACCTCCGCGCTGGTCTGACCCGGACATCCGCACGGACGCCGCGACCGATCCGCCAGCCCGGCCAAACCGGCCTCGCGGTAGCGGCACAGCCAGTTTTGCACCGTCTGACGCGACACCCCCAGCTGCGCGGCCACCACCACTGCCGGTTCACCGGCCTGCACGGCCAACACCGCGCGATAACGCTGCTCGACAACAGACAACTCCACCAGGGCCAATCCCGGCCTCCCACCGCACCACCCTCCACACAGGACGGGCGATAGGAAAGCCGATCACGGCCACTGTCAAAGATGCCTTGAGACTCAACTGTCAAGCATGTCCTGAGACTCGACAGTGCTGCAGCGCAGTGTGTTGCCGAATTAGTCTCTAATGGATCAAGGCCGCCTCCGGCGGCGGCACCACCCACGCACAAAACTTTGAGCCCGGCCGTCCAGCCCCGGCCGTTCGACCGGAACCACGACACTGCGCGCGGCCCTACGGGCCGTGCTCGGTCGCGGCCCGGTCGAACGGGCCTGACCCCTGTACCTGGGCGGTGTTGGCCGCGGCGCAGGCCGCGAGATGGTGCGGGTCCGCAAAGCCCGGAGACGACCAAGGCCGCCGCAGCGGAGCAGGCCTGGCTGCGCCGCCAGCTCCAGGCCGACCGGGCGGCAGGGGCGGTGCTGTGAAAACGATCCATGGATCCCCGGTTGGCTGCTACCGCTCCCGAGCAGCTCGCCAGGCGTGGTCGTCGGCCGTCGCGTGGAGAAGCTCTGGACCCGCTCGTCATCTCCTGATCGGCGCTGGCTTCGCGATCAGGCGCGCGAGTCTGGCGCGTACCTCCCCAAGACCGGGTCGTTCCTCAAGCACTCTGGAAAGCCCCCTACGAACGATGGGCCAGCGTTGCCTGCCGTTAAATCGGGTTCGGTCGTACCACTGTTAGATACGCCGCAGCGCCCAGAAGCAGAGCCCACTGTGAAAATCTCCGAGATCCTCATACCATCCCCCATGTCAATGCCGTGGTGTCCAACTCTGGCCTGATCCCTTACTCTCCGTGATCAAGCAACGTCGAAGATAGGCCATACGGGAATCGAGTGCAATAGTACAACTAAGAGTAGATAAGCGGTCACGAAGAGTGATGACATGAAGTTTACCGGGGTCATTGCGCACCGGTCGTGCTGTCCGCGTGCTGTAAGGAAGAGTCAGCAGCGGTCATCTGCGGTGCGTCGAGACATAGGCTGTCCGCAGGTAAGCGGACATCATGTGGCACGGTAGCGAGATTCCCAAGCTCTGATTAAACAGAAATGCCTCCGGCAGACCTCTGCTCCGGGATGGATTCCGCCAGCGCGGCCCGGACGGTGGTGAGTCATTTAGGGGCACAGGTATCCCGTCGCGTCGCCGCCAGAGGCATAGCAGACCGGGGGCTAGTGGGCCAGGTCGTTCATCGCGAGCGGTGCTCCACCCACTAGCCCCCGGCCCGCTTCGAAGGAAGCTCGCCGACGCGACGGGATACCCACTTTCACCCTCCGTCTTGCAACAGGCCGGCACGTTTCACGTGCCATTAGCGTGCCATTAAGGACGGTCAACCACGGTCAACAGCGGATACTTGTGACCCGGCCTGACCACCGATCGAGGCCTCTGACGGCGCAGTGAGCGCAGCCTTCCAACCTGGCCATGCGGGTTCGATTCCCGCCTGAGCGGTTCGTC
>DASQVU010000038.1:0-4186 GCA_035640615.1 Pseudonocardiaceae bacterium | reverse complement strand
GCTGGACTACTTCCCCGAGGACTTTCTGCTGGTGATCGACGAGTCCCATGTCGCCGTGCCGCAGATCGGCGGGATGTACGAGGGCGATCTCTCCCGGAAGCGAACCCTCGTGGAGCACGGATTCCGGCTGCCCTCCGCGCTGGACAACCGACCGCTGAGTTGGGAGGAATTTCAGGACCGGATCGGCCAGACGGTGTACCTGTCCGCGACCCCTGGGCCGTATGAGCTGGCTCAAGCCGGCGGCGAGTTCGTCGAGCAAGTGATCCGCCCGACCGGCCTGGTGGACCCGGAGGTGGTGGTAAAACCCACCAAGGGTCAGATCGATGATCTGGTGCACGAGGTGCGCATCCGCGCCGAGCGCAACGAACGGGTGCTGGTCACCACGTTGACCAAGAAGATGGCCGAGGACCTCACCGACTACCTGCTTGAGCTGGGCGTGCGGGTGCGCTACCTGCACTCGGAGGTCGATACGCTGCGCCGGGTGGAGCTGCTGCGGCAGCTGCGGCTGGGTGAGTTCGATGTACTGGTCGGGATCAACCTGCTCCGCGAGGGCTTGGACCTCCCCGAGGTGTCCCTGGTCGCAATCCTGGACGCCGACAAGGAAGGCTTCCTGCGTAGCGGGACCTCGCTGATCCAGACCATCGGCCGGGCCGCGCGCAACGTCTCCGGCCAGGTGCATATGTACGCCGATACCATCACCGACTCGATGCGCCGGGCCATCGACGAGACCAACCGTCGGCGAGCCAAGCAGGTGGCCTACAACACCGAGCACGGGGTGGATCCACAACCGCTCCGCAAGAAGATCAACGACATTCTGGAGCGGGTGTATGCCGAGGCCGGCGACACCGCGGATACCGTTGCGGTTGGCGGATCGGGCCGTAATGCCTCCCGGGGTAAGCGCGCCACCGGCGAGCCGGGGCGGGCGCGGACTAGTGCTGGGGTACTGGAGGGTCGGGACGCCTCGTCAATGCCTCGCGCTGAGCTCGCTGATCTGATTCAGCAGCTCACCGACCAGATGATGGCAGCGGCCCGCGAGCTGCAGTTCGAGCTGGCTGCTCGGCTGCGCGACGAGATCGCCGATCTCAAGAAAGAGCTCCGCGGCATGGATCTGGCCGGTCTCCGCTAGTAAGCCGGCCTCACGCTAGTAAGCCGGCCTCACGCTGGTAGGCCGCTTTCCGGCAGGTTCGCGAGGATCGGCTGTACGTGGTGCGAACGCCAGTCCCTGCACCGCACGACTGAGCGACGCCGCGCTAGCGCAGGAGTCTGAGCAGGCCTTCCTGGACCACATTGGCGATCAAGGTGCCATCGCGGCTGAAGAAGCGTCCAGTCGCCAGCCCTCGCGCGCCCGATGCCGAAGGCGAGGTGTAGTCGCACAGCACCCAGTCGTCGGCCCGGAACGGGCGGTGGAACCACATTGCATGGTCCAGGCTCGCGGCCATCACATCCTGGCCCAACACGTGGCCGTGCGCCGCACCCACCGACCACAGCAGCGTGAGGTCTGAGGCGTAGGCGAGCACACAGATATGCAGCAAGGCATCGTCGGGCAATACGCCGTCAGCTCGCATCCACAGCTGGTCACGCACCGGCGACCCGGTCCGCCGCCGGACGCGGTCCGCCCAGATCGGCGGGGTGATGAAGCGCAGGTCGAACGGTCGCGGCACCCGGGTGACCGACGCCGCGGAATCGCCACTGCGTCGCGCCCAACTTGCCCAGTCATCGAGTTGCTCCGGCGGCGGCACCTCGGGCATCTCGTCGGCATGCTCGAGGCCCACCTCGGCAAGCTGGAACGACGCGGCCAACGCGAAGATCGCCTCACCGTGCTGGATCGCCACGACCCGGCGGGTCGTGAACGAACGCCCGTCGCGGATCCGGTCAACGTTGTAGACGATCGGCACCCGTGGGTCGCCGGGCCGGATGAAGTAGGCGTGCAGCGAGTGCACCCGGCGCTCGACCGGGACAGTCCGACCGGCCGCGATCAGCGCCTGGCCGGCGACCTGCCCACCGAAGACCCGGACACCGGACTCCGTCGGACTGACTCCGCGGAAGATGTTGTCCTCGATGCGTTCGAGGTCCAGCAAGGCCACCAGACGGTCCAACACGGGTTGCCCGCGCGGCACACCGTCGGCCGCCCGCGGAGCGTCGTCCGACTGGTGCCATGCAGCGTCGGCAGGGTCAGCCAAGATCCTCCTCACCCAGGCGGTGCACCCGGATGAGGTTAGTCGAGCCGACTGTGCCGGGAGGGGATCCCGCCACGATCACGACCAGATCGCCGCGCTCGTAACGGCCGATCGACAGCATCGCCTGGTCAACCTGCCGGACCATCGCATCGGTGGTTTCGACCCGGGGTACCAGAAAGGTCTCGATGCCCCAAGCCAGCGCGAGTTGGTTGCGTACCGAGGGTTCCGGGGTGAAGGCCAGCAGCGGCAGGTAGGTGTGCAGCCGGGCCAGCCGACGGGCGGTGTCTCCGGACTGGGTGAACGCCACCAAGGCTTTGGCCTCCAACCGCTCCCCGATGTGGCGGGCCGCGTAGCACAGCACGCCCCGTTTGGTCCGTGGTATGTGGTTGAGTGGCGGAACGTTCGGCGAGCCGACTTCAACGGCCTGCACGATCCGGTTCATCGTCTCCACCGACTCGATCGGGTAACGACCGACGCCGGTTTCTCCCGACAGCATTACCGCATCGGCACCATCGAGCACCGCGTTGGCCACATCGGAGGCCTCCGCCCGCGTCGGCCGAGCGTTGTTGATCATGGAGTCGAGCATGTGAGTGGCCACAATAACCGGTTTGGCGTTTTCCCGGGCGACCTGAATGGCCCGCTTCTGCACCAGCGGAACCTGTTCCAAAGCCAACTCGACCCCGAGATCTCCCCGGGCCACCATCACCCCATCAAAAGCCAGCACAATCGCTTCAAGGTTATCCACGGCCTCAGGCTTCTCCAGCTTAGCGATCACCGGTAGGCGACCACCTGGCAGCGCATCCATCACCCGGTGCACCAAGTCGATATCGGCCGGGGAGCGCACAAACGACAGCGCGACCAGATCCACCCGCAGTCGCAGGGCGAACTCCAGATCGGCGATGTCCTTGACGGACATGGCAGGCACTGAGACGTCCATCCCCGGCAGAGACAGTCCCTTGTGGTCACTGACCAGACCGCCCTCAACGACCTCGCAGACCACGTCGGTGTCCTCGATCTTGCGCACCACCACGGCCACCTTGCCGTCATCAACAAGCAGGGAGTCCCCCTCCCGGGCGTCCTTGGCGAGCCCCGCGTAGGTGGTGGAGACCCGATCGTGGGTGCCGGCGACGTCATCGACGGTCACGCGCACCACGTCGCCGGTGCGCCACTGCACCGGACCGGCCGCGAACCGCCCGAGCCGGATTTTAGGCCCTTGCAGGTCGGCGAGGATCCCCACCGCCCTGCCCGACTCGTCGCTGGCTTGCCGGATCATGGAGTAAACCCGCGCGTGATCAGAGTGGGTGCCGTGGCTGAAGTTCAGGCGCGCAACATCCATCCCGGCCCGGACTAACGCCCAAATTTTCTCCGGGACTGCGGTGGCGGGGCCGATCGTACAAACAATTTTTGTGCGTCGACTCATATACACAGATTAGCCGACCAGATTTTACGTTGACGCGCCAGCCCAATAAGGCGCCCTACCTGCACAAACGCTCCAGAGAAAAATTGTATGGTCGCTGATCCCCTCAGCCTCCTGGCTCTACCGGTCGACCAATAGGCCGAGCCGAACCGCGGCACGTAGTACAGACAGCGACCTGGTAGCGGACGCACGGTGCTGCCGTAATTTCAGCCTAACCTAACGAATCCCCATGACCACCCGGGATAAGCAACCGGTCGGCCATGCCTAGCAATGACCGGGTCATCGTGGAGCGGGTTGCCACCTCCCGGCACCGCCGGCCCAGCTGGGTGTCGTGGGGCACCCGCACACAACACCTGGGGAACCACTACGGTGGCCCTGGGCTCATGATCATCGTGCGTGGGGGTGCGTGACGTACGTGGCGCACTTCAACCACCATCGCCCGCACCGCGCGCTCAACCAAGCAGCACCACTGAGGTCGCTACTACCACCGGCGGCGCCATCCCAGCCTCACGTCCGACGTCGCGACCTACTCGACGGGTTGATACACGAATACGTTCAGGCCGCATGACGTGGATGACCAGTTCGGCACCCA
>DASQVU010000037.1:0-7329 GCA_035640615.1 Pseudonocardiaceae bacterium | reverse complement strand
CACGTACGCAGTACCGGATCACTCTCATCCACCGCGTACAGCGTCACGGTGCCGTCGTAGGCATCCACTGTGGCCTTCACCGAATTACGGATGTAGCTGATCTCCTCGTCCGGCAGCCGGGATACGCCGGTCAGCGAGTCGGTGGTCGCTTTGCCCAATACGGTGCGCTGCGCGTACGGGTAGTTGTCCAGAGTGGTGTAGCCATCCAGGATCCACTCAATCCGGCCGTTGATCACCGCTGGATAGGGGTCACCATCAACGGTGAGCCAGGGCGCGACCTTCTCTACCCGATCCCTCGGATGCTGGTTATAGATGATCTTGGAATCCGGTCCGATTGCCTGGTTGAACAGGATGTTGCGCTCGCCGTAATACGAGGCGAAGAGCAACCGGCGCGGCCAACTTCCCAGCGGAACACCGCCCTTGCCCTGATAGGTGTAATTCTCCGGACGCCCGTCGAACTCCCTGGGCCGTGCGCCTGGGTTGCCGCCGACGATGGCGTAGTCGTCGATCAACTCGCCGAAGTAGACCCGCGGCTGAGTCACCGGGATGTCGCCTTGCCGGGAGGTGTCCGACACGGTGAAGATCGGATAGCCGCCCTCGCCGGATCCCGCGTCAGCCAGCGCTGAGTTCACCGTGTTGGCCGGCGCGGCGACGAAGCCATTGCCGTGTGTGAAGGTGAGATGCTGGTTGATCCAGGTGCGCTGGTTTTCGGCCAGCGACTGCGACTCCAGTTCCCGGACCGCGACGATGTAGTCCTGGGTCTTGCCGTTGACCGTGTACCGGTCGACATCAAGCTTGTCGGGAAAGCCGTAGAAGTTCTCCCGCTGCTGTAGCTGGGTGAACGTCTGAGACAGCACGCTCGGATCCAGCAAGCGGATGTTCGGGATGGTGGCGGTATCGGCGCGCACGTCGGCCGGCGACGCGTCGCTACGTCCCGAGTACTGCTTGTAGCTGACCTGGCGATCGGTGATGCCATACGCTTCCCGGGTTGCAGCGATATTGCGCTGGATGGAGGGCGCTTCACGTTCGTTGGCGTTGGGCCGCACGACGAACTGCTCCAGCACTGCCGGCCACGCCGCCCCCACCAGGATGCTGGACAGCAGCAGCAGCGCGATGGCGATCGCCGGCAGTTGCAGGTTGCGCAGCACCGCACCGGCGAAGAAGGCGACCGCACAGATCACCGCGATGCACATCAGGATGACTTTGGCGGGAAGCACTGCGTTGAGGTCGGTGTAGCTGGCCCCGGTGAACAGGGGATTACGTCGAGAGAACAGCAGGCCATAGCGATCCAGGTAGTAACCCACGGCCTTGAGCAGGACGAACACGCCGGCCAACACCGCGAGCTGGACGCGGGCCGGAGCGGACAGTTGACCGCCACGACCGGCCAGCCGCAGCCCACCGAACAGGTAATGGGTGATCAGGGCACCGATGAAGGAAATCACCACGACGACGAAGCCCCAGCCCAGCAGCTTGCGATAAAACGGCAAGTCAAAGGCGTAGAAACCGACGTCCTTATGGAACTGGGGATCGGACACGCCGAAACTGACGCCGTGTAAGAACATTTGCACCGTCTGCCAGTCGCCCAACGCGGACAGCCCGGCAATGAACCCCACCAGCAGCGGCACCCCGATACCGACCAATCGCAGCCGGGCCAGGATCGCGGTGCGGTACCGCGCCACCGGATCGTCCGGCCCCGCCACCGGTACGAACACCGGCCGGGTCCGGTAGGCGATCATCAGATTGACCGCGAGCGCGCCACCAACCAGCAGACCGACGATCAGAAATTGCACCAGTCGCGTGACCAGGACGGTGGAGAACACCGAGCGAAATCCGACCTCGTTGAACCACAGCCAGTCCACGTAAGCATCTATCAACCGGGATCCGATGATGAGGAGCACCAGCACCGCTACCCCGACGGCGATCAGGATCCTGGCGCGGCGGGACAAGGCGGGAACTGCGACGGGGGGCCGGTTGGCCACAGGACACGCTCCTGGCGACGACAGCGATGCGGTGCAGACCTCGGCGCGGCGGGTGCTACGCCGGCTTGAGTCCTGCCTGTCCAACTCTACGGAGGGCCCCGGGGTTCCCATCCTCGCACCCGCGCCGACACCCGCAGCGACCTCAGCGGGTGCGACGATGACCGAATGAGCACGCCGCCGCCCCCGTCCGGGTTGTCCCATGCCTTGCCTGCCACCGCACGGGAAGTCGAGCAGTTTGTCGCGGCCGCCGGGTGGGATCAGCAGCCGCAACTGTTCGCCTTGGTCGCCACAGCGACCTTGCTGGCTAGTCAACCGGAGCTGGCCGGCCAGCTCGACATGCGGGCAGCACTCACTCCGGTCGCCCAAGAAGGGTTTCCGGAAGGCGAGCTCGACGCGGCGCTAGCCGGTATTGCATGGCCTGACTCGGTCGCCGGCTGCGCATTGGCCCAGGAAATCGTGATATTGCCGCCGGCTGCCGAGGCTGATCTCGGTGGGCTACTAGACGACCCAGCACAGGCCCGTCGGGCCGCCGCCGGTCATCCGCAGCGGCGGGAGGCCAGGCTGGTCGCTGCGGTGCTGCGCGATGGTGTCGGAGCCTGCGTATTGCGGTTGCGTGCCAGCTCGGGCACCGACCAGCGATGCGACGAACTGGTGGAAGACCCGCAGCTAGCCCCGAACCTGTTGCGCGCGCTGCTCGCAACGCTGCGCTAGGAGCAGCGCAGCAGAAGGTGCACAGGCATCCATGAAACCTAGGACTACCGGGCTTCACAGGACCTATGCGGATTGAAGGCTTGCGGTCGAGGCGAATCAAATCAGCAGTGGGGTGGCGCCTGGCCGACGCGCAGTTGGTCTAGCGCATGCACCGCGTCCGTCAAGGTGCCCACCCGCACCAGGCGAAGCCCTGCCGGAGCCTGCTGCACCGCCTCGGCGCAGTTTCCCGCGGGCACCAGGAACACCGTGGCCCCCGCCTCCCGTGCGCTGACCATCTTGAGCGGGATACCACCGATCGGACCGACCTGACCCGCGGCGGTGATCTCCCCGGTGCCGGCCACGAAGGTGTTGCCGGTCAACGCGCCCGGCGTCAACTTGTCCACGATGGCCAGCGCGAACATCAGTCCGGCCGAGGGGCCACCGATGTCGCCCAGATTGATGGTGACGGTGAAGGGCACGTCGGCCTTCTCGGTCAATCCCACACCGAGGTAGCCACGTCCTGCCTGGGCTCCGGTCCCCAACGTGATCGTCGCCTCCTGCGGCGAGGTATCACCACGCTGGAAGCGGACGTGAACCACCTGCCCAGGGTGGCTACCGGCGAGCAGGTCCACCGCTTGCTGCGCGGTATGCACCTCGTGACCGTCCAGTGCCAGCAGCCGGTCCCCGACGGCCAGCTTCCCGCTCGATGCGCCGCCCGGGACGATCTGGCCGGTCACGACATCGATCGGGTAACCCAGGTAGTGCAGCGCGGCAGCCTCAGCGTTGGCCTCTGAATCCCGGAACATCTGCTTGTTCTGCTTCTCCACCTGCTGGTCGGACAGCCCGGGCTGGAAGACCTCGTCACGGGGCAGGAGCTCACTGCGACCTGAGATCCACAGCGCCAGCGCCGTGTAGAGGGTCACGTTGTCGACCACCGACACCGTCGTCATGTTGAGGTGCCCGGTGGTGGGATAGGTCTGAGTACCTTTGATGTCCACCACCGTCTTGCCAGCCACCACCCCGAGGGTGTCGAACGTCGGCCCGGGCCGGAGCGCGACATAGGGCACCGTCGCCAGTGCGCCCAGCAACCCCAGCGCCACAGCGAGGGCGAGGCTGACCAGCAGGGTCCAGGTGCGGCGGGTCACGGCCGAACAGCGTACGTGCCGGGGATCCGCGTACCGTGGACACATGAGTGACGTGCCCTTCGGTTTCGGCGCCGACGATCCTCGAGACCCCGACCGGAGGAACAAACCGGAAGGCAGCGGTGGTCCCGATCCGACCAACCCGTTCGCGGCCTTCGGCGCTGGCAGCTTCGACGTCGGGGCGCTGGGTCAGATGCTCACCCAGCTGGGTCAGATGATTAGCCAAGGAGCGGCTCGCGGTGGCGGCGGGCCGGTGAACTACGACCTGGCCAGGCAGATGGCGGTGCAGAAGCTGTCCACCACCGGGCTGCCCTCAGACCAGCAGGCGACCGCGGTCGCGGACGCGGTCCACCTGGCCGAATTATGGCTAGACCCGGTCACGGCGCTGCCCACCGGTGTGCACAGCACGGCTGCCTGGGCGCCCCGGGACTGGGTGGAGGCGACGTTGCCCACCTGGCAACGGTTGTGCGATCCGGTAGCCCGGCGGATGGCGAACTCCTGGATCGAAGCGCTGCCCGACGAGGTTCGCCAGGCGGCCGGGCCCCTGATGGCGATGGTCGAGCAGATGGGCGGGATGGCATTCGGCTCGCAACTCGGCACGGCGCTGGCGCAACTGGGTGGCGAGGTCCTCACCTCCAGCGACATCGGGCTCCCGCTGGGTCCGCTGGGCGTAGCGGGGTTGCTACCGGCCGCTATCGAGGAGTTCGCCGCCGGCTTGGAACGTAAAAGCTCCGAGGTGATCGTCTTTCTGGCCGCCCGAGAGGCCGCCCACCACCGCCTGTTTGGGCACGTTTCATGGCTGCGTCAGCGCCTACTCGGCACTGTGGAGCAGTTCGCCCATGGCATCAGGGTGGACACCGACGCGCTGTCCGAACTCGCCCATCAGGTCGACCCGACAGACCCGCAGAGCATGCACCAGCTGCTGTCGTCCGGCCTACTCGAGCAACGGCACACCCCGGAGCAGAAGGCTGCCCTCAGCCGGCTGGAAACGCTGCTTGCGCTGATTGAGGGCTGGGTGGATGTCGTCGTCGCGGAGGCGGTAGGTGAGCGCCTGCCTGGTGCCGAGGCGCTGCGAGAGACGCTGCGCCGCCGGCGGGCTTCCGGAGGACCGGCCGAGCACACCTTCGCCACGCTGGTCGGGTTGGAACTACGGCCGCGCAGGCTGCGCGCCGCCGCCGAGCTGTGGCGCCAACTCACCGAAGCCCACGACGTGGAACGGCGCGACGCCCTGTGGAACCACCCGGACCTGCTGCCCACCACTGACGACCTGGATGCTCCGGCCGCGTTCGTCGATCGGGCCGCGAGGCATGCGGCCGACCTCGAGGATCCGATTGCCGCGCTGGAGCGCACCGCGGCGGATGCTCCGCACGAGCCCCAGCCACCGGACGACGCCGATGCGTCCGGCGAAGGCCCAGCGCAGTCCCCTAACAGCGGCTGACGCCGGCCCCGGCTTCCCCACCCAGTACCCACAGTTATCCACAATGTATCCACAGTTGTGGATTACCTGTGGACAGTCAGTTGAGTCGTCGGACGAGGCCAGCCACGATGGCGGTCATGATCTCATCCGGCGAGCCCGCCGCACCATCGGCTACCGATGAAACAGGTCAGCGCGATGTGCCCGAGCAGCTGCGACTGGCGCCCGGTCGGGTCGCGCTCTGGCGCTCCCCCACCTGCTTACAGATCGGGCTGGACCCGCAGCAAGCCATGGTCCTCGACGGACTACCTGAACCACTGGCCGCGCTGCTCAAGCGGATGGATGGGGTGTGCAGCACCACCGATCTGCTCGACGAGGCGCAAGCAGCGGGGTCCTGCCGTCGAGAAGCTCTCGCGATGCTCGCAGACCTGCACCGGTGCGGTCTGGTGCAGGAGGCGGCTGCAGCTGACGGCAGCCGGCCGGGATGGCACCGGCTGGCGCTGGCCGCCGAGGCCGCTGGCTGGTCGGTGCACAGCTGTCACCCGACTCGCCAGATGCTGCGGCAGCGGCGGAAGGCGGTGGTGCGGGTAGTCGGATCCGGTCGGGTCGGGATAGCGGTGGCCACCGCGCTGGCCGCAGCGGGAGTCGGGCACATTGCGGTAGCTGCCACCGGCACGGTCGGCGCCGCCGACCTGGGCACCGGCTACCTTCCCGATGACCTCGGCAGGTTCCGCGCCGATGCGGCCAGTGACGCCGTGCGCCGCTGCGCGCCAGAGGTGATCGTGGCCGCGCACCGCCGCCCCGACCTAATCGTGCTCAGCGACGTGGTGGTGCCGGAGCCCACGTTGGTGACCGAGCTGCTCGGCAGCCGAATACCTCATCTGTTCGGCTACGCCCACGAGGGGACGGCGGTGGTGGGCCCATTGGTGTGGCCAGGACGCACCGGCTGTCTGCGCTGCGCCCAGTTGCACCGCGCGGACGTGGATCCGGCCTGGCCGAAACTCGCCGCCCAGCTCGTTGGGCAGGTCCAGACCGCCGCGCTGGCCTGTACCCAGCTCGCCGCGGCACTGACCGTCGAACAAGTGCTCGCCACGCTCGCTGGGCCACAAGCCGGTCTTGCGGTCCCGCCGACCTGGGGTGCGGCGCTACAACTTGACCCGGTGCGCGGCAGCTTGGTCCGCCTGCCCCGGCCGGCTCATCCGCGCTGCGGCTGCGGTGCCGGATAATGCCGCGGGCCGGCTGCGGTATCACGCAGAATAGGCTGGGGAAGGAGACAATGGCTCCGTGAGATCGCAATGACCGACATCCCGCGCCGAGCCACACAGCGCACCGCCCGGCTCGCGAGCCTGCCGTTGGGCGTGGCTGGAAGGGTCGCCGCAAGCTGGGGCAAACGGCTCGCCGGGCAAGATCCGCACGACGTCAATATGCAGATGTCCGCCCGGACCGCGGAACAGCTGTTCGCTGTGCTGGGTGAGCTCAAGGGCGGCGCGATGAAGTTCGGCCAGGCCCTAAGCGTGTTCGAGGCGGCGATCCCCGACCAGCTGGCTGCGCCGTATCGGGAGGCCCTGACCAAGCTGCAGGCGCAAGCGCCGCCGATGTCTCCGCAATCGGTGCGGCGGGTGCTCGACGAGCAACTCGGCACGGGATGGCGGCGCCGCTTCGCCGATTTCTCCGACGAACCGGCCGCAGCAGCCAGCATTGGCCAGGTGCACCGGGCGGTGTGGCACGACGGCCGTGAGGTCGCTGTCAAGGTGCAGTATCCGGGCGCCGACGAGGCCCTGCGATCGGATTTGCGGCAGCTGCAGAGATTCAGCCGGCTGTTCCAGGCGATCGTGCCCGGCATGGAGGTCAAGCCACTGCTGTCCGAGCTACGGGACCGAATGGTGGAAGAACTCGATTATCGCGACGAGGCGGACAACCAGCGAGTGTTCGCCGCAGCGTTTCGTGACCACCCCGATATCGCCGTCCCCGCGATCGTTGCCAGTGCCCCGAAGGTGATCGTGTCCCAGTGGATCACCGGCACGCCCCTGGCGGAGATCATTCGCAGCGGCTCCCGAATCGAGCGGGATGACATCGGTACCAAACTCGCACTGTTCCACTCCTG
>DASQVU010000036.1:0-6765 GCA_035640615.1 Pseudonocardiaceae bacterium | reverse complement strand
CGGATGTCCCGAGCCGGGGCGTAGGCGTGAAAGCACACCGCAAGCTGCTGGTAGACGCCCTGCCCGTGCGAGTAGGTGAGGATATGGCTCGGGTCGCTGTACACCCCGGCGAGGCGGGTGACAGTTATGGTGACGCCCGTTTCTTCGACCACTTCTCGCCGTACCGCGGCAGAGACGGACTCCCCGATCTCGATCCGGCCTCCAGGGAGCTCCCAGAGCCCATCATCGGTGCGGCGCACGAGCAAAATCTGACCGAGGTCATTTCGCACGATCGCGAACGCGGCCGGCAGGAGCTCGCGGGCTTGGGGTGCAGTGACATCGTGGTAATACTCCGTCCGCGCCATGCGCTTGATAGTTGGCGGCGCAAAACCCGCTGGACAAGAAACTCATGACTAAGCGCAGGCAAACACTGTATGAACAGTAGTAAATTCGGACGCGCCGGTGCCGTTCCGGTTGGCGCCGGCAAGGCCGGCACCTAGCTGCTATGAGTCCTGTGGCCACGGCAGCCGAAACCCCGCCACCGCACTGACGTTGGTCCCGCGCTCTTCGCCATCCACCTTCGCCGCCGCCCCGGCGTGGGCTGATTTCGCGGACGCACCATCCATAGTGCGTTCCGCAGCTAGACCGCCCCCCTGCCTGGCCACCATATCGACTCCTGCATTACGTATCAAAACATGCCGTGTGCATACCGTGTTCATTTCTGCGGAAGCTGGTCGCCGCCCGGAACAGTGTTCATTCAGCTGACAACTCGCTGTCTCGTTATGGCCAGAAAAATCGGCGACTATGTTGAGAGAAAATGCGCACCGTCCCGCTGGCGGGATGTGCCGGACTTGGAGAAAACACGAACATGCTGTCCCTGACTCTTGACCAGTTGCACGCCCGCCGCGATGAGCTCACGATGCAACTCAGCGCGCTGCGGGCACAGCGAGCGCAGATAGCTCACGACGTACGGCAGGTTGAGGCGGATCAACGCACCGCGCGGGCGAAGGGCCAAGACGGTGCGCTGCTCACCGAATGGCGAAGGCAGCGCGAGATCGGTTTGCAACAGACCTCATGGGCGATTGATCAGCTCCGTGCACGGCTGGCCGACACCGACGCCGAAATCCGCCGGCACGCTCCACATGAAGCCCTGGACGGCGATCTCAAGCAGCTGCTGGTCGATCTGGAGATCTACGACGCGGTACTGGCACGGCTCGACGGTGCGCATCAAGCCGCCATCGAGACCGTGGCAGGCATCGCCCAGGAACTGCACGAGCTGGTCTGGACAGCACGGCAGCGTCATGACGACCTGGTCGCCCGCGCGCGGGACTTGCGCGCCACCGCGAAGCGGCTCAACCGCGACCTTGCCGTGCCAACACCGCGCAGCTGGTCCCAGCCGGTTGAGCAGGCCTTGCGGGGAACCGGCGCAGCCTGGCGCGCTTACCTGACGTCCGTACACAATCGGGCACCGGCGCCCTTTGCCCGTGAACTGGGTGCGGCGGCCGCAACGGCCCTCGCTACCCGCCGTCGGGCGATGGGGTAGACCGCGTGGGCGCTACCGTGTCGGGCTCGGCGTCATCAGTCATCTCGCTTAGCGACGGCAAGGTCGCTAGGACCGCTGAGCAAGTAATGGCTGAGCCCGGCCAGACGGTGGCGGTAGGCGGCGCCCGTCTGGCCGGGCCGGTTCCCGATCCGGACGACGCGGTGGGGTAGGACTCGTCCGGCCGGGTAGTCGAGAATGGGCGAAGGCACGCCCTAAGTACATGTGATTAATCGATCGCTGGCAGCAATCAGCTCGTCAGGTGCCGGTTGATTACGCCGGCACGGGCATGACCGCCCCTAGTGACGCGCGATCGAGTAAGGCCACTTCAATCCACCCGTGGCCGCACGGCGTGATCCGCACGCCCGGTACGTCCATGCCTGCGGCGATGCGATGCGCCTCGGCTTCGAAATCCTCGGTGACCTGGCCGGGCAGCATGCGTACGAGCAGCGTCACCGGAGGGCCCGGGTCTACCGAGTGCACCTGCGGGGCCACCATGACGGGCAGCCTTCCCGCGGTGACGGTGTGATGCGACAGGTCGGTATTGTCCATGGTGTCGTTCCATTGCCAGACCACCTCGCTGGCCCACCGGGCCAGCTCATCAGTCTCTCGCCGACGCTGCAGCCAGCGCGGTACCCACCAGGAATGGCGGCTTGGCTGCTCGGCGTACTGATCGACGAGCCTGGTACTCACACCGCTCGGAATGAGCGTCATGATTATTCCCTCCTTACCTCTAAGTTGCTCAGGCGAGTTGTTGGCCCGCCATGGCAAAAATACCCTTCTGGGACCGACTTAAACGCACTCGTCAGGGGTTGTTGACCCGCCGATTGCGGCAGCGTCGCGCAAAGCTTCCGGCACGGAATCGGCGAAGGTGAAACGTTCCCGCAGGCCGGTCACGTCGACGGCACGGTTGACCATTCCGGAGTGGCATACTAACCGCAGCTGGCGGCCGCCTTGCGCAGCGAATTCGCTTACTTTAATCAACGCGGACAGCCCAGCGGATCCCATGAATTGCACCCGATCGAGGTCCAGCACAACGAGCGGCGCAGCGGCCAGCTGCGCGGTCACGAAGGTGGCCAGTTCCACCGCGGTCAGCGCATCGATCTCGCCTCCCACGGTGACCACCCGAGCGGCAGGACCGTGCTCGGCGACCTGCAGGTCCACAATGTCGGAGCACAACGGTCCTGCTTTGCCCAGGGTGCCGGGTAGTAGTGCCATCGCCGATTCCCTCCTGCTCGGCGGCGCCCCCGGGCGCCGAGACCGTAACGGCATGGTTGCGCTCAGTTACCCCAAACGCACAGGAGTAAAACACTGGGTACGCACGGTGGTGCGGCCACCAGGGGGCTGTGGAGGGAGAAGGCAATGAGCGAGCTGAGACGCCCGGGGTACCCACCGGCCGGCCTGCTGGACTGAAGCCATGCTGAGGCGCCTGCCGCGGCTGCTACTCGTGCTGCTCCTCGTGGTGCTGGTCTGCCCGGGCGGCCTGTATTCCGCGCCGCACTCCCAGACCCTCAGGCTTCCATCGACCACGCCGGATCGGCCCCGGGAGACTGCGATGGACCTCCTGCCGGGGATGCCTCCCTCTGTCGATCCGCACAACGTCTACGCGGCGGCGGGCGCGGGATTGCTGTCGGCCGCGGTGCTGGATGACCGGCCGCTGGTCTACGTGCCGAACACCAACTCCGGTGATGTGTGGGTGATCGATCCGGCGACCTTCACCGTGATAGCCCGGTACCCGGTGGGGCGCCAGCCGCAGCACGTCGTGCCGTCCTACGACATGCGCACGCTGTACGCCACCGACGACCGGGGCCAGCACCTGCTGCCCTTCGACCCGAAAACCGGGCTACCGGGCCGGGAGATCCCGGTCATCGACCCGTACAACATGTACTTCACCGCGGACGGGCAGTACGCGATCGTGGTGTCCGAAGCTCAGCGCGAGCTGGTCTGGTATGACCCGCACAGCTGGATCCAACGGGACGTCACGCCAACCCCCACATGCGCGGGAATCGATCATGGTGACTTCTCCGCCGACGGTCGTACCGCCGTGTTCAGCTGCGAGTTCGCCGGCGCAATCGCTGTGGTGGACGTCGCTTCGCACCAGCTGCGCAACGTGATCCCGATGCCGGTCCGGCACACCCACATGGGACCGCAGGACGTCAAGCTCGCGCCGGACGGCTCTGCCTTCTACGTGGCTGACTGTGACGCAGGCGGGTTATGGGTCCTCGACGGTGCGGCGATCACGGTGCGGCGGTTCATCTCCACCGGCCGCTGCGCGCACGGGCTCTACCTATCCCGCGATGCGAAGCGACTGTTCGTGACCAACCGCGGAGAGGGCAGCGTCAGCGTGCTCAGCGCGGACACCGGCGAACCGATCACCAAATGGCGCATCCCCGGCGGGGGCAGCCCCGACATGGGCAACCTCACCGCCGACGGTTCCCAGTTCTGGCTTTCCGGACGCTACGACAACGTCGTGTACGTGCTGTCCACGGTCGATGGTGCCCTGATCAAGAAGATCCCGGTGGGCAAGGGTCCGCACGGGCTGTCCGTCTGGCCGCAGCCGGGGCGCTACTCGTTGGGACACACCGGCATTACCCGCTGACGCACAGTGCGTGATTCACCCTTGTGGTCCGGCCGTCGGCGAGTAGCTTGTGCAGCTGTGCATCCGGCCTGCCTCCTCACCGCCAGATGGTGGTTCTCGGCCGTGACGGCCCAGCCGGTTCCGAGCCCTTGCTTGCTGCTCGCTGCGATCTAGCCTGCCATTTTTGGAGATTGTTTTGCCCCCGTTGTTGGATTGGAAACATGAGTGGAGTGCGAGCCTCATCTGGGCGGCGGAAGCTTTTGCCGTCACCGTGGCCGCTTTTTCCGTAGCCGCCTGGCTGCTCGCCCGCTTTACTCGCTGGGGCCAGCAGTTCCGCCGGATTGCCGTACCTTATTTCAAGCCCAACCATCAGTGTTTAAGCTGGCGGCCGCTGCTCACGCTGCTGGTGATGCTGTGGATGACCGTCCTCGCGGTGCGTCTCGACGTCCTGCTGTCGTATTGGACGAACGGCCTTTTCACGTCGATGCAGGACTTGAATGCGGCGGTGTTCGGCTATTATCTGGTGATCTTCGGCGTGCTGACGAGTGTTTATTTCGTGCACTCGCGGGTTGAGTACCTCATCGAGCAGACGTTCATCATCCACTGGCGAAGCTGGCTCAACGGTCACATGCTTGCGGATTGGCTGGGCGGGCGTGCCTACCACCGCGGCCACTTCGTGAGCGCCCCGGTTGACAACCCGGACCAGCGCATTGAGCAAGACACCACCGCATTCGTCGTCGAGTCCCTCGGACTGTCGTTGGGGGCGGTCAGGTCTGCCGTGGCGCTGGCTTCCTTCACGCCGATCCTGTGGGCACTGTCGGGCACGGTGTCGCTGTCCGGGCATACGATTCCGGGCTCGATGGTCTTCCTGGCCTATATCTATGTGATCGTGGCGTCGTTCGGCGCTTTCCGGATCGGTCGCCCACTGATCCGGCTGAACTTCCTCAACGAAGGCCTTGGCGCGTCGTTTCGTTACGCCCTCGTCCGCGTGCGTGACCGCTCCGAGGACATCGCATTCCATCATGGTGAGGAAGTGGAGCGCACCACGCTGAGCACCAGGTTTGGCGCGATCATTCGCAATAACTGGCGCATCGTCTTCCGGCTCCTGAAGTTCGATGGGTTCAACATCGCCATCAGCCAGCTCGCGCTGGTGGTTCCCTACCTCATCCAGGCGCCACGATTTTTCAGCCATGCTATTACCCTGGGCGACGTCCAGCAGACCACTGTTGCTTTTGGTCACGTGCACGGCGCGCTGTCGTTCTTCCGGAACACATACGGCGCCTTTGCGGGCTACCGGGCGACCCTCGACCGCTTGACCGGGCTGCTGGATGCGAACAGCCAGACGCGCACCCTACCCGCGGTGACCGTCGCGGAGTGCGCCGACGGGCTGGAGATCGAGGACCTGACGGTGCGCCGCCCCGACGGAGCGCCACTGATCAACAATCTGAACCTGCACCTGCGGCCCGGCCAGGCGTTGCTAGTGACCGGGGCTTCCGGCTGCGGCAAGACCACCCTGCTGCGCAGCCTCGCGGATCTGTGGCCGTACGCCCATGGCACGGTACGCCGGCCCACCGCAGGCCACGCATTGTTCTTGCCACAGCACCCCTACGTGCCGCTGGGCGGGCTGCGCACCGCGCTCACCTATCCACAACTCCCGCATGTCGTGAGTGATGAGCAAGTGCGCGAAGCGTTGCGAATGGTGCAGCTAGGCCACCTGGCGGATCGGATCGACGACGAGGTTGATTGGTCGCGCATCCTGTCCACCGGTGAGCAACAGCGCCTGGGGATCGCTCGCATCCTGATCAACCGCCCCCGCCTGGTCTTGCTCGACGAGGCGACCTCGTCCGTCGACGCCGGACTCGAGCACGCGCTCTACACCCTGATCCGCACGCGGCTGCCCGAATGCACCCTGGTCAGCGTGGGTCATCGCAGCAGGCTGACCGATTACCACACGCATTACCTCGATCTGCGTGGTGCCGGACAGTGGGATGTGACGGCGGCCAACGGACATCGCACTGGGCAGCGACTGCTAAGGGTGGCACTTGAACGGGGGTAGCAGCGACAGGGTGGGAGAAGTGCAGATGTTGGTCAGGTGGCGGTTGGTTTCCTTCAGCTGAAGGTTGATGTTGAACAGGTCTTGCTCCGTGCCGATAAGCGAGTTGTTGATGTCGTTGACCTGGGGAGTGATCAACGCGGTGCCCCGGCTGTCGGGATTCTGGATCGTTTCCAGGGTGCCGTCGATGGACTGCGCGATGCCGTGCACGTTGAGCAGCACATTGGACGTGTCGACGAGGGAGGTGGAGATCGACCCGGCAGACCGGGACGCACCCACCAGCGTGCCCGAGATGCCCACCAGCGAGCCGGAGGTATTGATCAGCGACTGGGAGGTGTCGGTGAGGGAGGCATCGATGCTGCGCGCGCTAGTCCTGATCGACAGCAGCGAGGCGGTGGCGTCGGCGACCTGGCCGCGGATCGGCTTCAAGGCGGTGTCGATGTCGGACAGGGCGGAGTTGATGGTCTGAATGTAGTTGGGCAGCGGCTGGACGTTACCAGTGGCGCTGGCGGCCAAATTCGATGACGTGAACAGGCCATTATCGATCGATTCGAGCGCGCGGACAATGCCGATCAAAAAGCCGATGACGACCGCCACGACAATTATGCCAAAAAT
>DASQVU010000035.1:0-5269 GCA_035640615.1 Pseudonocardiaceae bacterium | reverse complement strand
CTCGGCGACAGCACTGCGCGGACGGCGGGGGCCGCGGTGCGGGATGAACCACGCTGCCAGCGCCTTCGAGATCAGATCCGCCTCCCCACTCTGCCGGTGCCCGCGCGCTCCTGATCATCGCCAGGTGCGCCGTATGAGGTGTGCCGCGGCATGCGGGCGGGTAAGCGACCGACGAAGAGCAATGTTTCACGAGAAACGGGAGTACCGGTATGGCTAAAGTCGCCGATTACGTCTTGCAACGCCTCACCGAGTGGGGCATCCACCGCATCTTCGGCTACCCCGGGGACGGCATCAACGGCTTCCTCGGCGCGCTGGACCGGGCCAAGGGCGACCCGGAGATCATCCAGCCGCGGCACGAGGAGATGGGCGCGTTCATGGCGACCGCCCACGCCAAGTTCACCGGGCAGATCGGCTGCTGCATGGCCACCTCCGGCGGTGGCGCGATCCACCTGCTCAATGGCCTGTACGACGCCAAGCTAGACCACCAGCCGGTGCTGGCGATCGTCGGGCAGCAAAAGCGGATCTCGCTGGGCGCCGCCTACCAGCAGGAGATCAGGCCCGAGCTGTTGTTCACCGACGTTTCGGAATTCGTAGGGATCTGTATGCACCCGGCACAGGCTCGCCAGCTCATCGACCGAGCCTGCAAGATCGCGCTGTCCCGGCGCGGGGTGGCCACCATCATCTTCCCCGAGGACGTGCAGGAGGAGGACGCGCAACCGTCCCCGCCCCGCATGCACGGCGCGGTGTACACCAGCGTCGGGTACGTCAAGCCCCGGGTGATCCCCCAGGAAGCCGAGATCCGCAAGGCCGCCGACATCCTCAATGAGGGGCAGAAAGTCGCCATGCTCATCGGTCAGGGCGCGGCAGAAGCCACCGACGAGGTGATCAAGGCCGCCGAACTGCTCGGCGCGGGCGTGGCCAAGACCCTGCTCGGCCGCGAGGTGTTGCCTGACGACCTGCCGTACGTCACCGGACCGATCGGCCTGCTGGGCTCGACGGCAAGCTACGAGCTGATGATGGGCGCCGACACCCTGTTCATGGTCGGCACCAGCTTCCCCTACACCGAGTGGCTGCCCAAAGAAGGCCAGTGCAAGGCCGTCGAGATCGACATCGACGGCGGGATGATCGGCGTGCGCTACCCCATCCAGGCCAGCCTGATCGGCGACTCCAAAGAGACCTTGCAAGCGCTGATCCCGATGCTCAAGCGCAAGGAGGACCGCTCCTGGCGAGAGAAGATCGAAAGTGAGGTCCGCGAGTGGTGGCGGGTGCTGGACGACCGCGCCCACGAGTCGGCCGACCCGGTCAACCCGGAGCTGGTCGCGCACGAGCTGTCACCGCGGTTGCCCGACAACGTCATCCTCACCGCCGACTCCGGATCGGGCACCAACTGGTGGGCCCGGCACCTGAAGCTGCGCCGCGGCATGCAGGCCTCACTGTCCGGCACGCTAGCCACGATGGGTCCCGGCACCCCGTACGCGATCAGCGCGAAGTTCGCCTACCCGCACCGCCCGGTGATCGCGTTCGTCGGTGACGGGGCGTTCCAGATGAACGGGATGGCGGAGCTGATCACCGTCAAGCGCTACTGGGAACGGTGGCAGAACCGCACGCTGGTGTTCTGCGTGTTCAACAACCAGGACCTCAACCAGGTCACCTGGGAGCAGCGCGCGGAAGCCGGCGACCCGAAGTACATGGGCACGCAGTGGATCCCGGATGTGCCCTACGCCGAGTTCGCCAAGCTGCTCGGCTTCAAGGGCATCAAGGTCGACGATCCCAAGCAGCTGGGAGATGCGTGGGATGAGGCGCTGACGGCGGACCGGCCGTGCGTGCTGGAGGTCGTCACCGACCCGGAGATCCCGCCGATCCCGCCGCACATCAAGTGGGAACTGGGCAAGAAGGCCGCCATATCGATGATGAAGGGTGACCCGGAGGAGATCGGCGTCATCACCAAGGGCGTGAAGCAGAAGATGCACGAGTTCACCGAGTCGATCAAGGAGAAGCTGCCGGGGAGCGACGACTGATGGCGACTCAGATCACCGTGCCGGCCTACGCCGACACGCGGTTCGCGGCCGGCATGAGTGCGGTCGAGAAGATCAACGTCAAGGGGTTGGAGCAGCACCTGCGCCGGCACGTCTCCGGGGAGGTCCGCTTCGACGCCGGGTCGCTGGCGATGTACGCCAACGACGCGTCCAACTTCCGGCAGGTCCCGATCGGGGTGGTGGTGCCCCGCACGCTCGACGACGTGGTCGAGACCATGCGGGCCTGCTCCCGATACCGGGCGCCGGTGCTCTCCCGCGGCGGGGGCACCAGCCTGTCCGGGGAGACGGTCAACAACGCCGTGGTCATCGACTTCTCCAAGTACCTCACCGAGGTCGGCGAGATCGAGGTCACCGCCCGCCGGGTCACCGCGCAGACCGGCGTGATCAACGAACAGCTCAACCGGGTCACCGGCAAGCACAACCTGGTGTTCGGGCCCGACCCCTCGTCGCACTCGCGGTGCACGATCGGCGGCAACGTCGGCAACAACTCCTGCGGCATCCACTCGGTGCAGGCCAGGCACTACGGCCCGGGCCCGCGGACCTCGGACAACACGCACGCCCTGGAAATTGTCACCTACGACGGCGAGCGGTTCTGGGTGGGCATCAACGAGGAGGACCAGCTCGACGAGATCATCGCCGCCGGTGGGCGTAAGGGGCAGATCTACGCGGCGCTGCGGGACCTGCGAGACCGGTATGCCGACGACATCAGGGCCGGCTTCCCGTCGGTAGACGTGCTGCCCCGGCGGGTGTCCGGCTACAACCTCGACGAGTTGCTGCCGGAAAAGGGTTTCAACGTGGCTCGCGCCCTGGTGGGCACGGAGGGCACCTGCGCGGTGGCGTTGCAGGCCACCTTGCTGCTGACCCCGGCGCTGTTCGAGCGCACCACCGTGCTGGTGGCCTACTCCGAGCTGGCCGAGGCCGCCAGCCACGTCACCGAGATCATGACGTGGAAACCGATCGGATTGGAGGCGATCGACCACCTGCTAGTGCACGACCAGCAGCTCAAGTCGCTGAACATCAAGGGACTGCACGAGCTACCCCGCCGTGACGACTCCGGCGCGTGGTTGATGGTGCAGTTCGGCGCCGACTCCAAGGACGAGTCGGTGCAGCGCGCCGAGGACTTCATGGCGTGGCTGCAGAAGGAGAAGGGCTACGACGCCGACCGGATGCTGATCACGCTGAGCGTCCAGGAGGGCGGCAACAGCGAGGACCTGTGGGCGATCCGGGAAAGCGGGCTGGGTTCCACGGCATTCCCGCCCGACGGCGGCGACCACTGGCCGGGCTGGGAGGACTCCGCGGTGCCGCCGGAGCGGGTCGGGGACTACGTGCGAGACCTGCAACAGCTCTACGCCAAGCACGGGCTGCGCGGGGCGATGTACGGCCACCTCGGTGAGGGCTGCATCCATTCCCGGATCAGCTTCGACCTGCGCACCGCCGACGGGCTGCGCACCTACCGGGCGTTCCTGGAGGAGGCCGGTGACCTGGTGGCCTCCTACGGCGGTTCAATGTCCGGTGAGCATGGTGACGGCCAGCAGCGCGCTGAGCTGCTGAGTAAGCAGTACGGGCCGCGGCTGCTAGCCGCGATGCGGGAGTTCAAGCTCATCTGGGATCCCGACTGGAAGATGAACCCAGGCAAGGTCATCGACGCCTACCGGTTCGACGAGAACCTCAAGCTGGGCACCGACTACAACCCGTGGCGCCCGGCGGTCAAGTTCGCCTACCCGCAAGACGGGGGCGACTTCTCGCACGCCACCCTGCGCTGCGTCGGGGTGGGCAAGTGCCGGGTGCCCGACGCGCAGCAGACCATGTGCCCGAGCTTCCAGGTGACCAGGGAGGAGAAGCACTCCACCCGTGGGCGGGCCCGGCTGCTGTTCGAGATGCTGCGCGGTGAGGTGATCACCGACGGGTGGCAGTCCCGGGAGGTCGCCGACGCGCTGGATCTGTGCCTGGCCTGCAAGGGCTGCACCAGCGACTGCCCGGTGGACGTGGACATGCCGACCTACAAGTCGGAGTTCCTGCACCACCACTACCGGTCCTGGCGGCGCTGGCGGCCCCGGTATGCCTACGCGTTCGGGTTCATCGACCAGGCTTCGCGGCTGGCCTCAGCGATGCCCGAGCTGGTCAATGCGGTGACTCAGACGCCAGGGCTGTCCCGGGTGGCCAAGCTGATCGCCGGCATCGACCGGCGCCGGGCACTGCCGTCCTTCGCGCCGTTGACGTTGCAGCAGTGGTTTGCCAAGCGGGGCGGCACGGTGAACCCGAACGGGCGCCGGGTGGTGCTGTTCCCGGATACCTTCAACAACCACCTGCACACCGACGTCGGGGTGGCCTGCGTGGAGGCCATCGAGGCGGCCGGCTGGCAGGTGGTGATGCCATCCGGGCACATCTGCTGCGGGCGGCCGCTGTACGACTACGGCTTCCTCGACACCGCCGAGCGCTATTTGCATCACGTGCTCGACACCTTGCGAGACGACATTCGCGCCGGCACCCCTGTGGTGGGTATGGAGCCCAGCTGCCTGGCAGTGTTCAAAGACGAGCTGGGCAAGCTTCTACCGCACGACGATGACGCCCACCGGTTGGCCCGCAACGCCTACCACTTCGCGGAGTTCTTCACCACCTTCGACATCACGCCGCCGTCGTTGGAAGGGGACGCGCTGCTGTGGGGACACTGTCACCACCGCGCCACCGGCGGGATCGACCCGGAACGCAAGCTGCTGGAGCAGATGGGGATCTCGGTCAATTCGCTCAAGGGCGGCTGCTGCGGGCTGGCCGGATCCTGGGGGTTCGAGAAGGGTAAGTACGACATCTCGTTGGACTGCGGGGAGCAGGCCCTGCTGCCCGCGGTGCGCTCCGCCGACGCCGGCACGCTGATCGTCGCCGACGGGTTCTCCTGCAAGACCCAGATCGAGCAGGCCGGCACCGGGCGGCGTGCGCTGCACGTCGCTCAGGTGATGAAGCTGGCCCGCGAGCAGGGCAGCAGGGACGTCGACAGCCGGCCCGAGCAAGCCCTTGACGGCCAACGCCCACCCGCCAGCACGGCGCGCAAGGCAGCCCGCATCGGCCTACCCGCAGCCGCTGCCCTCGCCACCGTCGCCGCCGTCGGGTTCCTCGCCGCCCGTCGCTAACCCGCGTTCACAGTCAGGCGAGACCGCGTGACGGGGGTGACCTGCGAGCACCGGCGCCATGGTGGGGGTTGGCCGAGCACACCTGGCCCTCAGTGCGGAGCTCATGCG
>DASQVU010000034.1:0-2774 GCA_035640615.1 Pseudonocardiaceae bacterium | reverse complement strand
GACCAGGTGCCCTACATCGGACGCTGCCCCCGCACCGCCTCCGTCTATGTCGCCACCGGATACAACAAATGGGGCATGACCGGAGGCACCGCCGCCGGAATGATCATTGCTGACCTCATCAATGGCCGGAACAATCCCTGGCTGGAGGTCTTCGACGCCACCCGAGTGGGCACTGGGCAGGCTGTCACCAAATTCGTCAAGGAAAACGCCTCGGTGGGCATGCACTTCGTCAAGGACCGCCTCCAACGGCTAGGTGCTGGACAGCTTGCTGATCTGTCACCCGGCACGGGCGGGATAGTCCAGGTTGACGGGCACACCGTCGGCGCCTACCGCGAAACCTCCGACACCGTCCATGCCGTGAGCCTCACCTGCACTCACCTGGGATGCTCGCTGAAGTGGAACCCGGCTGAGCTGTCCTGGGATTGTCCCTGCCACGGTTCTCGCTTCACCTACACCGGCGAGGTGATCGAAGGCCCCGCCACCCAACCCCTGGAACAGATCCCCCTCGAAGCCCCCACCTCACCCGCTTGATCACTCCTCCACGTCAGCTCGCCGATCATCGACCTAGTGGTGTGACGATCAGATGGAGGAGGCGTCGGTTTGTGCGTGGTTGCGCGGTGCGTTCACTGCGGCCACGTTCGCGCCTGAGCCACGGCAGTGGTGGTGGGCTGATGGTCAGCATGGGCATCTACGCGTCCGCATCGCTGTTGAGCTGTCACCCGATATGGGGAGCCACGTGGGATTTCTCCAACTTTCGTTGTGGTTATATGGGCGTGTGTTTGGTACGACTGCCCGGGGTGTATCGGGTCGACAGTGACACCACGTTTTTGATTGAGGTTTTGCGGCTGGGTGGTTATGCGGCGGGTCGCCGGGTGCTGGATGTCGGGACTGGCACCGGGGCGTTGGCGCTGGCCGCCGCCCGGGCTGGTGCCGCGTCAGTGACTGCGGTAGATGTGTCACTGCGCTCGGTAGCCGCTGCGTGGTTGAACAGCCGTTTGCACCGGGTGGCGTGCACAGTGCGCTGGGGTGATTTGTGTACGCCGGTAGCCGACCAGCAGTTCGATCTCATCCTGGCCAACCCACCCTATGTTCCGGCGGCCAGCGAGGTGCTGTCCCGGCATCGGATCAGTCGCTGCTGGGACGGGGGCCTCGACGGGCGGATCATCTTGGACCGCGTCTGCGCCGAAGGACCAGATCTCCTCGCACCAGAGGGCATGATGTTGGTCGTCCACTCCGCGGTCTGCGACGAAGACATCACGCTCAAGCGCTTTGCTGACACCGGGCTGCAGGCCGAGGTAGTCGCCCGATGCTGGGTACCGTTTGGGCCGGTGATGCGCGCTCGGGCCGCCATGCTCGAAGCCCGCGGGCTGGTCGAACCTGGGCAGCGCGAGGAAGAACTGGTGATCATCGGAGCCCGCCGTGGCCGCTGAACAGAATCGACGCCGGGTCATAGTGACCGAGGAGGGACCCGTGCTGGTGCACGGCCCGATCGAGGTGGTCTTGCCGAATGGTCAGACAGTGAGTTCTGATCGGGCGGTCAGTGCCTTGTGCACCTGCCGGCGCAGCCGCCGCTATCCATTTTGCGACACCAGCCACCGACGGCGGGTACGGCAGGACCGGGAATGGTGACCACCACCGCAGCTCACTGCAGGACGGCGCCAAGGCTGCCGGCGCCGCGTGGCCCACTGTCGGCGGTGGTGCTGGATAGGCTGCGCGGTGACTTAACACCTGCTGCACGCCGAATGGGGTCGGCATTGCTCAAACAGGTCGATCCCTACAGCGAGGACTTGCAGCTGGCCTTGTATTGCTGTTATGAGCTGCACTACCGGGGGTTTGCCGGAGTCAGCGAGGACCTGGAATGGGACCCGGGGTTGCTCGCGGTTCGCCAGCAGCTCGAACAAATATTCCTGGCGGCACTGCGGTCAGATGTCCCGGGCGGCACCGACGTCACCGCCGAGGTGGACGTGCTGCTAGTCGAGGTGGTCGACGCGGAGGGTGTCTCTCATCATCTGCGCCGTGCCGGGCAACTGTGGCAGCTGCGTGAATACGTCGCGCACCGCTCGCTGTATCACCTCAAAGAGGCCGACCCGCAGGCCTGGGTGATCCCCCGGCTGCACGGACCGGCCAAGGCCGCGCTGGTCACTGTCGAACACGACGAGTACGGCTCAGGCGACCCTAAGCGCATGCACGCCCGGCTGTTCGCCGACATGATGACCGAACTCGAGTTGTGTGCCCACTACGGTGCCTACCTCGATGCCGCACCAGCCCAGACGCTGGCCGAGGTGAATTTCATGTCGCTGTGCGGGTTGCACCGCCGGCTGCGTGGCGCGCTCATCGGTCAATTCGCCACCGTGGAGCTGACCTCCTCTCCGGGCTCTGATCGACTCGTTCGTGCGATGCGCCGGTTGGGGTGTAGCCCGGCGGCCATCGAGTTTTATGCCGAACACATCGAAGCCGACGCAGTCCATGAGCAGCTGGTCCGCTGCGGTGTCCTCGCGCCGCTGCTGACGGCTGAACCAAAGCTTGCCGCTGATGTGGTGTTCGGCATCCAAGCCAGCACGCTGCTCGCCGAAGGGTTTTCCCAGCTGCTGCTGCGGGAATGGGCCCGTAACCGGCCTACGCTGCGCCATCCCCTTCCCGACGCCCCCAGCACCTAATCCGACAGGGGCTCTACCTGTGGCAGGTGCGAGTTCGGGAAGTAGAACGATCACCAGCTCGCTTTGTGCGTTCCTGTCCTGCGGTTGCACCGAAAGGAGGTCGATATGGTCAGGCAA
>DASQVU010000033.1:0-3323 GCA_035640615.1 Pseudonocardiaceae bacterium | reverse complement strand
GCCGTTGAACATTCACGCCTCCTTTGCGGGTAGCTTCTCCAGTGCACTTGCCAGCCACGCGTCGAGCTGGTCTGCGTTGAGGTTGGGCTCGGAGATGCGATCCACTTCCTGACCATCGGAGAACAGTAGGATGGTGGGAAGTCCACGCACCTGAAGTGACATAACCAGCCGCCGCGCCTTGCTGGCGTCCAGCTTGACCACGGTCAGCTCGGGGTAGGTGTCGGCGATGCTCGCCATGTGCGGGGCCAGCGCCACGCACGGGCGGCAACTGTCGGCCCACACATCCACCAGTACCAAACCTGATCCGATCAGGTCCTGGAACGTCTCTTTGGTCGCATCGACCACTGCCATGTGCTCAACCTCCGTTGCGTTCCAGCAGCACGCTCATCCCGTCAGACCGTTGGCTCATCCGCCCCAGAAACAGGCTGCCCTTGGCAAGCAGTAACGCTCGGTCGGCATCTCCTCCGGTGAGGCGGCTCAACGCATGCGGCAGGTAGCAGATCGCGGAAGCGAGGTGGCCCTGGGTGGGGGCGTAACCCGGCATACCACGCTCGGTAACGAAGGCATCGATGCTCTCCCGGCCGATCTCCTTGCGACGCGCGGCCAGCGCCGCGATGGTGCGGTAGTTGCGCGCCGCGACATCACCCGAGCCCTGTGGCTCGGTGATCTCCGGGTTGTGCAGCTCGGTGGCGTAGTCGTCGACGTCCAGCATCCGCACACCGGCCGCCTCCAGCGGCCGCACCGCCAGGTCGTGCAGGATCTGCGCGCCGGCGCCACCCGAGGACACCCGGTGGCGCCCGACGGCGTCGAGCCGGATGCGCGGGGACACGCCATCGTCGGCGGTGATGAGCACCGCCACCCCGCCCAGCACGTCTTCCAGCACCGGCAGGCCGTGGCGCAGGTGGCCTTCGAACTTCATCCCGAGTTTGGGTTGCGAGCCGCCGGCGACGACGACGACCTGGTCGAATACCCCGGCCACCACCAGGCTGGCGGCAATCACCAGAGCAGGGATCGGCGCGGCGCAGAAGTTCTTGACGTCCGCCCCGGACGACTCCGCCAGTCCCGCGACGGAGGCGATCGTCTTGCCCATGTTGCCGCCGCCGCGCTGGTAGCGATCTCCGACGGCTTCCTCGGAGCAGGAGATCGTGTAGCCGATGCCCAACGGGTCAACGCCATGATCGTGCAGCAGGTGCAGCAGTGCCAGCGTGCCGGTGGCCTTGCAGGCCAGGTTCTCCAGCAGCACATGAGCAGTCAGCGACTCGTCCTCGGCGTGCGCCGGGCGCAGCGCCCCGGCGACTGTGTCCGGCGCCAGATGCACAGGCAGCCCGCCACCGGCCAGCGCAGCGGTGACATCACCGGCGGCCGCGGCGATCCGGCCCAGCTCCAGCTGTGCCGACAGCGGGTGCGAAGCCAGCCGTTTCGCCGCCCGTTCAGCCACCTCAGGAGTGAGCACCAGCAGGTCGAACTCGTCCACAGCGGCCATCAGACCAAGGAACTCCTCCTCCGGCATCAGTTCCCCGAACGGCATGAAGCGCTGCGCGCCGGTAAACCCGTTCGCCACCCAGGGGCGGCCGGGTAACTCCCGGGGGTGGCAGGCGCCCAGGAATGCCTGGTGCGGCGGGTAGCCGACAGCATCGTCAAAACTGCGCAGGCTACTCAAAAACCGCGACGTCAGCTCGGCGTCTGCGGGCAGTGTTCGCATCGGCTTGGACCCGTGCCGGGCGAGTCCCGGGGTGTGCGCCAGCACCAGGCTGGCTGCTCGGACGACCGCTGCCTCAGACATTCACGACACCGACCTCGAAGATCGTCGGGTGCTCGACAGCGGTGGCGACCGCGTCGAGCGCGCGCTGTACAAGCTTCCGCCGCCAGGCCTGCTCGGCGGCTGGTGGCAGGTCCGGGTCACCGGACGGGTAGGGAATCCCACGGCCCGGCACGATGCGCGGCGCACCGACCTGCTCAGCGATCGTCACCAGATTGGTGATCAGAGCCGTGGGGATGCCGGCGCGCTCCAGCTCCTTCGCAAGCGTTGACCCGCAACGCGTTCCGGTTCCTCAAGTGGCGGTCAGGATCGCGGCTTGCACGCCCGCCTTGCGCAGCTCCGCTGCCCACTCGACGCCGAAGCGTCGCGCGGTGGCCACCGGCGTGCCGTTGCCCACCGTGACCAGGAACTCGTCATGTAGCCGGCCGATCGCGCCCTCGCGCTCCAGCATGCGGGCCGCGTCCAGGGGTACCAGCCGGTTCGGGTCGGCGTTGGCCGCAGTAGTGGCGAACCCGCCGGCAACCGACTCCCACACCCCGGGGTCGAGCGCGTCCACGCCCTCGATCTGGTACCGCAACCAGCGAGTGGCGCGGGCCGACTCGAGCCGGTCCGGGTTACCGGCTGGCACGACCGCGCCCTCGGTGACCAGCGCCAGCTTCACGCTGGCAGCTTTGTCGATCGGTGCGGCCGGATCGACCGCACCGAAGCCCCCGATGGGGACCTCGGTGGCCTCCCGGTCGCCACCCAGCCGGCGCAGCACGAGCTCGACCGCCCGGGCTGCGGCGCGCCGGTCGACCAGCTGGCCGATCCGGGCGGGCTGGGTGACGAGGCCGTCAGCCGCGGTTAGCGCCTCGCCGGCGGCCAGCTTCGCGACGGCGGCGGCCAGGCGCTGCACGCTGGGCCGCATTTCCCGGGCAGTGGCACCCGCGGCGATGACCGGAGCCTTGCCTGCCTCGGAGATGCCAGGGTTGTCCTGGTGCATCGAGGCTAACGCTGGCAGTGCCTCTGCATGCGCGGCCGCGACCAGCCGGGCGCAGGCCAGCCCGTAGCGGCCGCTGCCGAAGGCCGGGCCGGCCACGAGCAGTTCGGCACCGGCGCCGCGCGCCAGCTCCAGGAGTTCCTGCGCGGCAGCCGCGTTGGACGCCGCATGATCGTCACCGCAGACCAGGGTGGCGACGACCTGGTGCTCGTCACCGAGCAACTGGGACAGCAGCCGCCCGGGGCCGACCGTCCCGTCGAGGACTCGGGGGCCGAGGCCGGCCGAGTCCTCGCCACCGAGCCCGGCATAGAACTGGTTGACGTAGTGCACGATGCGCATCAAGCAACCCCTTCAAGCTGCTGTGGCCGGCAGGTCAGCCACCCCGCGCCCAGCGGGCTCAGGGCGGACAGGATCGCGGCAGTGGGAATCTCGACCGCAGCAGTCGCGTCCGCATCGGCGATGCGCAGCCGGGAACCGCCCATCGCCCGGTCTACCGCGGGCAGCTTGATCCGTTGATCGTAGTTGCCGGTGCTGATCACGGCGCCGCGCGCCAGCTCCAGGAGTTCCTGCGCGGCAGCCGCGTTG
>DASQVU010000032.1:0-3037 GCA_035640615.1 Pseudonocardiaceae bacterium | reverse complement strand
GAGCAGCAGCGGGTGGCGATCGCCCGGGCGTTCGTCAACCGGCCGCTGGTGCTGCTCGCCGACGAACCCACGGGGAACCTGGACCGCGACATCAGTCATGAGATCATGCTGCTGCTGGAAAGGATCAACCGGACCGGGACTACGGTCCTGATGGCCACCCACGACCACGCAATCGTCGACTCCATGCGACGCCGCGTTGTGGAGCTCAATCTCGGACAGGTCGTCCGGGACGAGGGCCGCGGCGTGTACGGCGTCGGCCGCTGAGACCTGCTTGCAGGGCCGAAGCATCAACAGAGATTTGCACCACCGACTGAGAGACGTTCACTGCCTATGCGTGCCAGCTTCGTGTTCGGCGAGGTCGCTACCGGCCTGCGCCGCAATGTCACGATGACCGTGGCGATGATCCTCACTACGGCCATTTCACTCGGTTTGCTCGGCAGTGGTCTGCTGGTGGTTCGCACCATCGACCGCATGCAGCAGGATTACTACCAGCGCGTGGAGACCGTGGTGTACCTCAGTGCGGATCTCAGCGCGAACGATCCCGGCTGCACGTCGAGTACCTGTTCGACGCTGCGCGGCCAACTGGAGTCGAGTCCGGGCGTGCAGTCAGTGATCTTCGAGAGCAGGCAGGCCGCCTTCGCCCGGTTCCAGCGGATCTTCCAGGGGCAGCCCGAGCTACTGCAGCTGGCCAGACCGGAGGCGCTACCGGCCTCACTCCGGGTCCAGCTGGCCGATCCGGCCCGATTCCCGTCGATCGCCAAGGCGTTCACCGGAAAACCCGGTGTGGATCGTGTCACTGACCAGGGCGAATACCTCCGGCAGCTGTTCCGGGCCCTCAACGGGCTGCGCAACGCCACCTTCGTCATCGCGCTGATCCAGGCGCTCGCTGCGCTGCTGCTGATCTCCAACACCATTCAGCTATCCGCATTCACCCGCCGCACCGAGGTCGGCGTCATGCGGCTGACCGGCGCCTCCCGCTGGTACACCCAGCTGCCGTTCCTCATCGAGGCGGTGGTCGCCGGCGTGGTCGGCGCCGCGCTGGCGGTCGTCGGCTTGATAGTGGGCAAGGTCGCCTTCGTCGACCGGGTGCTGGCCGGTGTGTTCGAGGCGGCCATCGTGCCCCGGCTGGGTTACGGCGACATCTTCTCGGTTGCGCCGATCTTGCTCGTCGTAGGCGCGGCGGTCGCGGCGCTGACCGGTTACCTGACATTGCGGCTGTACGTGCGGACCTAGTGAGCAAGGAGCGCGGCCGCAAGGTGATCGTGTCGAACCGGCGTGCCCGGCACGACTACGAGATCCTGGACACCTACGAGGCCGGCATCGTCCTTACCGGCACCGAGGTGAAGTCGTTGCGCGCCGGCCGTGCCTCCCTCGCCGACGCCTTTGCCAGCGTGGACGGCGGTGAAGTCTGGCTACGGGGCGTGCACATTCCGGAGTACAGCCAAGGTAGCTGGACAAACCACGAGCCCCGGCGGACGCGCAAGCTGCTGCTGCACCGCAAGGAGATCCTCCGGCTGATCGGCAAAACCAAAGAGCAAGGGCTGGCACTGGTGCCGTTGTCGATGTACTTCTCCGACGGCAAGGTGAAGGTGGAGATCGCGCTCGGCCGTGGCAAGCGGTCCTACGACAAGCGGGCCGACCTGGCCAAACGTGACGCGAAGCGCGAGATGGCGCGAGCCGTGGGGCGGCGTGCCAAGGGCATGGGGTGAGCCGCGACCCATTGACCGCGCCGCCTGTCGACGACGCCGACGTCGTGGCCTGGACCGCCGCGCTCGGCCTGGACGGCCTGGTCGACCTGCACGTGCACTTCTTGCCCGACCAGGTGATGGCCAAGGTGTGGGCATTCTTCGACCGAGCCGCCGAGCATTACGGCATCCCTTGGCCGGTGCATTACCGGCTGCCCCAGGATGATCGCCTGGAGGTGTTGCGCGCGCTGGGTGTCCGGCGGTTCGCACCGCTGGTCTACGCGCACAAACCGCGGATGGCGGACTGGCTCAACGGCTGGGTCGCCGACTTCGCCGCCGCAGTGGAGCCGGCCGTGCCCACCGCCACCTTCTACCCCGAACCAGGCGTTGCCGGTTACCTGGAGCGCGCCCTGGATGCCGGCGCCCGGTGTATTAAGGTGCACGTGCAGGTCGGTGGTTTCGACCCCCGGGATCCGGTGCTCGACCCGGCATGGGGCCTGCTGGCAGAGGCCGGGGTGCCGGTGGTAGTGCATTGCGGCCACGGTCCCGTTCCCGGGCCCTTCACCGGGCTGGATGTGTTCGGTGCGGTGCTCGCTGCCCATCCCCAGCTGGTCGCGGTGCTGGCGCACGCGGGGCTGCCCGAATACCAGGCTGCTCTGCAGCTGGTGCGGCGCTATCCCCGGGTGCACCTGGACACCACGATGGTCGGGGTGCCGTTCACGGAGGCCTTCGCGCCACTGCCAGCCGACTGGCCTGCCCGACTCGTTGAGATGGCAGACCGCATCGTGCTCGGCACCGATTTTCCGAACATCCCTTACGACTACGCCACCCAGCTGCGGGCAATCGCGGGCTGGGCAGCCGCCGACCACCGGCTGGGGATCGGCTTCCTGCGCGCGGTCCTGCATGACACCCCGCAGCGGTTACTGCGGGGATGAGCGCGGGCCGCCTGGGCGTTATCCTGTACGGGTTATCCAACCCGCCAAGGGGGTGAACGGTTTCGACTCCGGACGTTGAGTCAGTGGGAAGCGTGCCGGTGCAGGCGAGAGACCACCGTAAGCGTCATCGCACACCAATAAGCGCCAACGCGCATCGAAGTGATTTCGCTCTCGCCGCCTGAGCGAGAAGCGGATCTGTCGGACCGGGGGTGTCCCCGCCCCGGACTCCGGCATCAGCTAGGGGACTTCACCACCAGGCCCGGTCGCGGGGCCTGAGCGGGACACCTACAGCGACTGGGATCGTCACACCGGCTAGTCCGCGGGACCGGTGGATCCGAGTAGCGGCATAGCGGACTGCGCACGGAGAAGCCCTGATGAGGCGACGGAGGACCCGGGTTCGATTCCCGGCACCTCCAC
>DASQVU010000031.1:0-2797 GCA_035640615.1 Pseudonocardiaceae bacterium | reverse complement strand
GACCGGTCTTTTCCTTGGCTTGTTCGACGAGTGGACCGGTCTTTTCCTTGGCTTGTTCGACGAGTGGACCGGCCTTCTCCTTGGCCTGCTTGAGAAGTGGACCGGCCTTCTCCTTGGCCTGCCTGAGAAGTGGACCGGCCTTTTCGCTGGCCTGCCTGAGAAGTGGTCCAGCCTTTTCCCCGGCTTGACCCACTAGATCCTTGGCCTTATCTACGAGACCCATTGTGTTCCCCCTGCCCGCTGATTCGATCGAGCACCCCATTCTGCCACTCGGATGGACTAGCCGGAAGTGATCGCCACCGAGCCCCTGCCCAGGGCCTCCGGGGGCTAGCGCGCGGCGGCTGCAGCGGCGCAGTCCGCGGCTAGGTCTCTGAACTATGCAGCCCGGGAGCTGCTGTGAGGACATCGCCTATCCGCCCCGCTCGCCCTCCCGGACGCCGCGGTACCGATGTCTGCAGGCTCAGCGAGCCCGTTGTCTGCGACGAGCCGGGACGAGTAAAACGAGTCGCGGCCGGGGCGTGACAGCCATATCCCCAGCAGGCCCATGCTCCCTTGCCACACACCAACCTACGCCCCGCCCGCCTCGGGATGACTGCCGCAGTCGTCAGTGGTTGATGCTGCGTCGTCTCGCTATCTCAGGCGCCTTCTGCCCGGGCCCGAGCCCAGCCCCGGGGTAGTCGGTGTATCAGTGACGGTGCTGAGGCTGGTTCGCCGACCGTCTTACGGTCTCGATGAGGACGTCGATCACCTGACGACGGGTCTGCGAGTTAATGCCGTTGAGCACCGCATGCAGGCGGCGGGCGGTGTCTAGGTCGGTGTCGCCGACGATGTGCTGCGCGGCGGCGGTAACGCTCAGCTGAATACGTCGATGGTCCTGCGGGTCCGGGGTGCGCTGTACCAGCCCGGCGTGGGCCAGCCGATCAACCATCGCGGAAGTGGCCGGTGGTTTGGTACCCAAGGCCTGAGCCAACTCGGCGAGGGTCACCGGGGCCAAAGCGCTGATCAGATGCAGCACGGTAAGCTGGACCAGCGTCATCCCCCGGCCTGCCCACACGGCGATGCTGGCCGCGACTACCGTGCGTAGGTGCATTAGGAGCCAGCGGACATCCTGCGCCGTCACGGTCTCCGCCGGCTGGCCACCGCTAGCGCGTTGCTGGCTCGACTGAGCAGGCCGATGGTCTCTGGGACGCACGCAGCAAATTCAACCACCCGAATGCAAGTACGGGCGAACACTGCCCAACATGGCGGCGTTTAGGGGGTTTATCACGATCGCTCGGGCGCTCGGGCGATCAGCATGATCTCCGATAAAGGCCCCGGCGGGTCGCTACCCGTCGAGGCCAGTGCATCGATCATTCGGAAAGGAGCCCTCGATGCCTACTCAGTATAACACTCGTCCAGCTAGATGATCAACAGCTCCGGTAGAAGTGTGCACGTCGCCAATTGCTGTACGCGTCATGGAGGGGACCGTGGTCTCATCTTTGGTCTCATCCATCTACGTTCGCCTACGTTCATAGTCATTCGGATCTATGCGTCATGCAGGTCGCGGACGTTAACAGTATTCGGTGAACTGTTATCCCAACTCCTGAAAATCGGAAGGTCAGTGGTTAGACGGTTCCGTGTCGGTCGAAATGGAGTCGGATGGTGGTGGGGTGAGGCCAGCAGTAGAGCTCGTCGCAGAGTTGGTGGGCTATCCACAGGCCTCGGCCGCGGTTTAGGCTCGCGGGGGGGGGCAGCAGCCCGGCGAGCGGCTGGGTGAAGTGGCCGTTGTCGCTGATCTGGCAGATCACGGACGTGGCAGTGATCCACAGGCACACGGCGGCCGGGGGAATGCCGTGTTCGACGGCGTTGCTGGCGACTTCGCTGACTGCGAGCACAAAGTCTTCACCCCGGGTGCTGGGCAGGCCGGCGCGGGCCGCGTGATCGCCTATGCGCTGGCGCAGTTCGGCCAGCTGGGCGGGGTGGTCAAGGATGTGGATGTCGTGGGGTTGGCCCAGCTCGCTGGGTGGGGGCAGTGGGTGATGGGCGAGGAATTGGTCGGCCGGAAGATAATCGGGATTGGGGGTGGCTGCGCCGTTGAGCAGGCTGGGGTGGGCGTGGCGGATGGCGGCGGCGGTAGCAGGGTCGTGGGGGTAGGCGCAAATCAGCGTGAGGTCGCAGTCGGCCAACGCCTCGGTGATCAGCGCATCGACGTGCATCCACAACGCGGTGCGATGGGCATTGTCGGTGTCCAGCTGGGCAGCGGCGATGATCGTCGCAGCCCCGTCCGGGCCAGTTTCTGCGATCCAGCCCAGGTAGTGACCCAGCACCCGACCGGGATGACGGTAAAGCTCGCCCACGTCGGTGGTGTGCAGCCCCGCCGTAGTGGCCAAGCGATGGTGAAGTTGGGCGGCGATCGTGGCAGGTAGCGCCGCCAGGACCCGCTCCTGGCGAGCCAGCCGCTCGGCGATGAGGGGAGTGACGATGTCGGCGACATTGACTGACGGCGGGTGGAGCAACCCATGGTGGACCAGTTGCCCGCCCTGGGCCGAGGTGCACACCGACGCTATCCCCTTCTGCCGCTGTGAACCTCACTGCCGGCGTTGCTCACCGTGCCGCCAACCATCCCCCAGGCCTACTTCCTACCCGTTTCCGCGACGACTAAACCCGCACGGCCCACCAACCGAGCCCCGGCAGCGAAAGCGCTGGCTAACTGGGCCATCGACGTGGCATGGACACCGGTCAACCACCGGTTAAGGTTCAGCACAGCAACACGCGCAGCGTCGAGTGGGTGCTGGGCACAGGGGAGGTCTGTCGATGG
>DASQVU010000030.1:0-2965 GCA_035640615.1 Pseudonocardiaceae bacterium | reverse complement strand
ATTTTTGTAGGCATACGCTGCGATGGTTGGTAGCTTGGCCAGCAGCCGCACCGTGGAAATCTCCACCTGCGTGGGGTCAAACGGGTCCAGGCTGTCCTGGTAGAAAGTAGACAACGCAGACACCGCGCTCGAGAGCACCGGCATCGGATGGGCCTCATGAGGAAAGCCATCAAAGAAACGTTTGAAATCCTCATGCAGCAGCGTGTGGACCCGGATGGCCTCGGTGAAACTTTCTAACTGAGCGACACTCGGCAGATCCCCGTAAATCAGCAGATAACTCGTCTCCAGGAACGTCGAGTGCTGTGCGAGCACGTCGATCGGGTAGCCCCGGTAGCGTAGCACCCCCGCCTCACCATCAATGTAGGTGATCTCTGATGTGCACAGCGCGGTGTTCACCAAACCCGGATCCAACGTCACCATCCCGGTCCGGGCCAGCAGGCAGCGCTGGTCGATTCCCGATGCGCCCAGCGCAGCCCTCGTGATCCGCATCCGGTGCTCACCGCCTGGATAACTCAGCCTCACCGCAGGATCAACACCATCGTGATCGAACATTACGCTTCCTCCTTATCCCAACCACCGACGCGACGGATACCCCTCTCCCGCTTGTCCTGCACCAGTCCGACACCCGGTGAGCCCCTCACCGCGGACTTTCACCATAGCTGATCTTATGGAAGAGTCGCCGGGGTACAGATACGCGAAAGTGCCTACTCGGCACCGTTTAATCAAAATTGCTCAAATTCGATCGGACGCATTTGAGAGGACACTTCACGAGTAAAGGATAAGCACCCCCCGGTGGGTGCCAGTGCTCATCCGTGGCCAGCCGACCCGCGGGAAAAAGACGTTCGGGTCATCCGCTGTTAACCTATGCCGACCACGCCGCGGGTGATCAGGGTAATCGCTGGCAGCGCTGCTGCGCCCTGGCACCGGCTGGGGAGTCACCGGTGCTGGCGGTGGCGCGGCGGATTGCGTCTTTGCTTACGTTGTACACGATATTGAGACATTGATGCGCCTCGCCAATGATGCCCCCATGGTGGGCCGGGATGGTCCGGCGCATGAGCCAGAGCATCCGCGCAACAGGCGGCCCCATTGTTAGGACTTCGCGTCGGGGTGTTTGCCTTGCGCAGCTAGGGGATCCTGGGGCGTGAGCCGCAGGCCTGATGGAGAGGAGATCGCTGGTGCCTCCGCCGAGCAGATTGAGGCGGTGCTGCTGGCCACGCGGGTCCTGGTCACGGTGACCGCGCAGTCGATCGCCAGCCTGGACGAGCAGGTCACGTTGCCGCAGTGGCGGGTGCTGGTGATGATCGCCAGCCGCGGCCCGCTCAATCTCAGGTCGGTCGCCCAGGGACTGGGTGCACGCGTCGAACGCCACGCGCCTGTGCGACAAACTGGTTGAGGCGGGTCTGATCCAGCGCAGCGAGGACCCCGCCGATCGCCGCAACCATGCTAGAGCTGAGCGCAGCCGGTTCGCAGCTGGTGCAGGAGGTGACGGATCAGCGGCGTGCTGCCATCGCCCACATCCTGGCCACCATGCCCCTGGGCTGCGCGATCACTTGGTGCCGATGCTGCGCGGTTTCGCCGACGCCGTCAGCCGATCACCGACTGTCGTCGTAGGCTGCACGCAGCGCGACCACCGGAGTGGGGGATGTGGCCGGCATCCAGCGTGGTCGATGGTCCCAGCGTGCCGACATTCGAGCCTAGCGAGGGTGACGCGAGCTATCCGGTGCCCGATGAGGACCGAGACCGATCCCGGGGTGAGTTTCCTCATCCCCGAGGTGTCAACTGCCTCGTTGATGATCAGGGCCGGGAATGGTGGACGACCGGGGACTACCTGTGGGTATCTGACTCACGGGCAAAACACCCGGAGTAGCAAGATCATGCCAAGGCCGTCGACTACGAGGCCGAGGCTGTCCGGGGTCATCGGCACGGTCACTGGCCCCGTCGCTCACAGCGCCTGGACCCGGGGGCTGGCCGGGGGTTTGCTGAGTTGGCCATGTTCGGTGATCCGGGCGGGGGGTCAGGATCCATTCGCCGGGTCGCAGCAGCGCGGCGCCGGCCCGGCCGTGACACGCGGCGACCCGGGCCCGGGGCGGCCCTGGTGGTTGTGGGGTCGGCCAGCCGGGCGCTGTAGTGCCCGAGCAGGATCATGTGCGCCCCGCGCGGTGTTGCTCGCCATGGCTGGCCCACCTGCGGAACCGAGCCCGCAGATGCCCAGACCCGGTGGCGGCTGCGCCAAGACCTCGCCACCATCTGGCTCCCCCTCAACGGCGAAGAGCTCCGCGAGCAGCGCCACTGCGTCGGGTGCCAACCCCCCAGACAGCTGTTGATCATCGAATGCCGATCTATGCGGCGACGGACCGTTAGTCACTGGACTTCCCGCTGAGCTCCCGCCCGAGAAATAGCCTGCCGGGCCTTGCATCCTGGCTACGCAACCACGATGGGCGCACCGAACCACAACCCCGCTGCGGCAACCACCGCTAACCCGCCGCATGGCAGTCGCGTTCGCGCGCAGGATCGATCTCAGCGCCAACGGCTGTTCGCTGCGGGACCCCGATGTCCTGCTTCATCCGCCCGGCGCGGGGGAACAATTCCGAACCACGGGCTCGCGGCAAACCGCCACGACCTCGACCCCCAGCATCCACCCGGGGCTCCGGTGCTGCGAGACAACCCTGCGGCCACGCGCCCGGCGGTGATGACGGTCGCCGAAATGGTGACACTTCCCGGTTTCGCCGTGCGTAGCACCCTGGTGCACCCTCCCGACCTTAAGGAGGTAGAAGGTGAGGACCTGAGGTCCCTCCAGGGCTTAGCTGGGTCCCCGGTTCACCCCGAGGGCCTCGACGAAAGGCGGTGCCCGGCCAGACGGTGGGGGGCCTCCGTCTGGCCGGGCGGTTCCCGGTCCGGGCGCTGCGGGGGAGGGGGTAGACGCGTCCGGCCGGGTGGCGTGAGGGGGAATTGTCACTGAGCGAGA
>DASQVU010000029.1:0-4017 GCA_035640615.1 Pseudonocardiaceae bacterium | reverse complement strand
ATATCGCCACACGACGTTTCGATCTTTGTCGTCCAGGCCGGACGGATCGCCCACCAGCGCTGCCCACATCCTGTTCCAGCTGATCAACGTCCACATCGCGTCGTGCACCGCGATCGGGTTGTCGTCGAGTCGGTCCAGGAGCCTGCGGACGCTGGCCGGGACCAGCCGGCTGATCCGTCCGCGACCGCTGGCGTGGCCGGCCAACTGCAGCAGGTGGGCCTGCTCGGTATCGGACAATTGCAGCGCTCGGGCCAGAGCGACACATACCTGTGCCGACGGTGTCGAGGCGCGACCCTGTTCCAGCCGGACGATGTAGTCGATCGATATCCCGGCCAGCACCGCCAGTTCCTCGCGGCGCAGGCCCTGGGTGCGTCGGGCGGTGTGGGCAGGCAGGCCGGCCTGTGCCGGGGTCAGCCGGCTGCGCCAGTTGCGCAGCATCTCCGCCAGTTCGCTGCCGTCCATCCCTTCATGGTCGCAGGCATCGGGCTGTCCGTGCGTGGTACTGCCATTCCCAGGAAAAAGGGTCGCTGGCACCGGTTCGATACCCGGCGCACGGTGGAGGCATGACTACCATGCAACGCTTTTCCCTAGGCAAGTTCTCGGTGGCACGAATTGGTTTCGGCGCTATGCAACTGCCCGGACCCGGGGTATTCGGGCCTCCCAGGGACCGCGACGAAGCCCTAGCGGTGCTGCGGCGGGCAAGAGAACTGGGCGTCAACCACATCGACACCGCCCAGTACTACGGTCCCGATATCGCCAACGAACTGATTCGCGAGGCGCTGTATCCCTATCCCGACGACCTGGCCATCGTCAGCAAAGTGGGCGGCCGCCGCGATGGCACCGGCGCCTGGCTGCCCGCCACCGAGCCTCACGAACTGCGCCGCGGTATCGAAGACAACCTCCACACCCTGGGACTTGACCAGCTGGCCGCGGTCAATCTGCGGGTGATGGACAGCGCGGCGGGCGATCACAGCCAGCCGGGACAGCTGCGTCGCGAGCAGTTCGACAAGCAACTGACCACCATGATCAAAGCGCGCGATGAGGGCCTGATCGCCGGTATCGGGCTGAGCAACATCACCCGTGAGCACCTGCTGTTCGCGGTGGAGCGCACCGAAATCGTCTGCGTGCAAAACGCGTACAACCTCATCGACCGGTCCTCGCAGCCGCTGCTTGACGAGTGCACCGCGCGTAACATCGCGTTTGGACCGTTCTTCCCGCTCGGCTCCGGCTTCGCTCGCGATAACCCCGTCCTGGGCAACCACGCAGTCAGGCGCAGTGCGCAACGGCTGGGCCGAACCCCGGCTCAGGTCGTGTTGGCCTGGACCCTTGCCGTGGCACCCAACGTGTTGCTCATCCCCGGCACCTCATCGCTACGCCATCTGGAAGAAAACATCGCCGTCGCCGATATCGAACTCGATGACGACACCCGCCGCCAGCTCAGCGCTGTCGCCTCAACGGCTAGCCACTCCACCTGAAAAGTCGCCGCGTGGCGGTCCGCCGGGAGGCGGTGACTGATCGAGAGGATGACCTCGGCCCCCTTGGGCTAGCAGGGCACTGTTGCATTGAGGGAAGGACGTCCTTGCCACAGCCCAAGACAGCAAATCATGCTCCCTAGGCACCGCGGAAACTATGACAAACCAGGCATTCGAGGTCTGTTGCATGGCTTCTAGGCGGGCATGTGGGACCAGCTCGGGTGGGCCGATCGCTCAATGCAACAGTGCCCCATCGAGTAGCCTGCTGTTGCCGCCTTCATCCTGTGGCTGTCACCCCCGGACTGGAGCGTGGGCAATCAGGTCTCGGGCGATCTCCAGGGCAGCGTCGCGGGCTTCCTCATTAGCTGTGCCGAAGTGATGGGCGCCCATGTGCAAGGCGACGAACGCGAGGCGGGCGCGTAGCCGGGCGGCGATCGGCTCACCTGGCCCGATCAGCAGGTCGGCGAGCCGGTTGAACCTACTTCGTAGCTGCTCGCCGGCGGCGACGTCGCGCAGTGCGGTCTGAGCCTCCTGCAAGAACTGCGCCCATTCAGTGGCGCGCTCGCCCAGTAGTGCCTGGTAGCGGCGTAACACCTGTTCGCGAGTGGTCGGGGTGGCCGGCTGCTGCTGGGCCCAGCTCACCAGCTCGTCGACCTCGGCGAAAAAGTCGTTGACCAGGCTGGCGAGGATTTCTTCTTTGGTCTTGAAGTGGTAGTAGACGGCGGCCTTGGTGATGCCCAGGCGGTCGGCGATCTTGCGCAGTGAGGTGCCGTCGTAGCCGCGCTCAGCGAAAAGCTCTAGCGCGAGCCTGCGGATCTGCTCCCGGGTGTCTGTCCGTCGTTCGTCCATTCGTCCCCCTGTCGATTCTCTCCTGTCACTTTACTTGTCGCCCGGCTAGCTAACATTACCAACTAGCCGGGCGACAAGTAAGTCGTGAGGCACGATAGGAGAAGATCGATGACGACCATGACCCGACCCGCCGAGCCGGCGGTGCCGCCCGAGCAACCCCGCAGCAAGCGGGAGATCTACACCGCGATGAGCGGATTGATCATCGCGATCCTGCTGGCCATGCTGGACAACCTGATCGTCGGCACCGCGATGCCCACAATCGTCGGTGAGCTCGGTGGGCTGTCCCACCTGTCCTGGGTGGTCACCGGGTACGCGCTCGCCACCGCGGTGTCCACCCCGGTATGGGCGAAGCTGGGCGACCTGTACGGCCGCAAGGGCGTGTTCATGGCCTCGATCGTGATCTTCCTGATCGGCTCATCGCTGGCCGGCTTATCCCAGGGAATGGGCCAGCTGATCGCCTTCCGCGGATTTCAGGGTCTGGGAGCGGGCGGTCTGCTGGTGGGCGCGATGGCGATCATCGGTGACCTGGTTCCCTTGCGCGAGCGCGGCCGCTACCAGGGATTGATGGCCGCGGTGATGCCGGTGGCGTTCATCGGCGGGCCACTGCTGGGCGGCCTGCTCACCGACCACCTCAGCTGGCGCTGGGCCTTCTACATCAACCTGCCGCTGGGCGTGCTGGCGCTGCTGGTGACCGCGGTGACGATGCACCTGCCAGGCCGCCGCGGCCAGGTATCGGTCGACTGGTCGGGCGCCGGCCTGCTCGCCGTCGGCGTCGCGGCGCTGACCCTGCTGGCCAGCTGGGGCGGCATCGAATACCCGTGGGTATCGGCATCCATCCTCGGTCTGGCCGCGCTGAGCGTGCTGGCCTTGGGCGCCTTCGTCTCCGTCGAGCGCCGCGTCGATGAGCCGATCCTGCCGCTGCGCCTGTTCACCAGCCGCAACTTCACCTCCGCCGTCGTGCTGACCTTCCTCACCGGCCTGGCGATGTTCGGCGCGGTGACGTTCCTGCCGCAATTCCAGCAGATGGTGCAGGGCGCTTCGGCCACCAGCAGTGGCTTGCTGCTGTTGCCGCTGATGGGCGGCATGCTCGTGACCTCGTTGCTCGGCGGTCAACTAGTCTCCCGCACCGGGCGCTACCGCGGCCTGCTGCTGGCCGGCTCGCTGCTGATGGCCGCCGGCCTCGGCCTGCTGGGCACCATGGAGGTAGCCACCAGCCAGGTGACCAGCGCGCTATGGATGGTGGTGCTGGGCGTGGGCATGGGAATGCTGATGCAGACCACCATGCTGGTGGTCCAAAACAGCGTCGGGCAACCCGATCTCGGCGCCGCGACCGGTGCCGCCACCTTGTTCCGCACCATCGGCGGCTCGCTGGGCGTGTCGCTGTTCGGCACCCTGTTCGCCCAGCAGCTTCCCGCGAGTCTGTCCGGTGCCGGTGGTGGGCGGCTCACCCCGGCGATGCTCGCCGGGCTACCCGCCGCGGTGCGAGACACCTACCAGCACGCCGTCACCACCGGCATCGATCTGGTGTTCCGGTGGGGAGCGCTCATCGCCCTGCTGGCCATCGTCGCCGCATGGCTCATCCGTGAGGTCCCGCTGCGCGGCTTATCCGCTCAGCTACAGCCGTCAAGCAGTGACGAGATACCGCACCAGGGACAGCGCACTGCGCCACGCAGGAAACCAGCCCACCGCTACGAGG
>DASQVU010000028.1:0-18169 GCA_035640615.1 Pseudonocardiaceae bacterium | reverse complement strand
CGGTGCCGCCGCAGTCGGTGGCGCGGTGGTCGTCGGGGTGGTGGTGGAGTTGCTCGATGCGCCGGAGCATGCGGTCACACCGATGGCGACCGAGGCGCCGATCACCCCGATCGCCAGCGTTGTCCCTTTCCGTGGACGATGCCAGCTGGTGACACTGTTCATCGGGCAGTCCTTCCTTGCTCAGCTGCAGTTCTGGGAGCGTGTCGAGGGTGCGTTTCCTGTTATGGCCCGGCTAGGTGCGAGCAAGCTGCACCCAACCTCACAGTTCGCTGCGAGCTCTCCCCCGAAACAGCGCTCCAATCTATGCAGAATCACCGAAATAGCCTTCGCCGGAAGGTCCCCCTCAGAGCCGTTCCTCAGGGGTCTCATGGATGCTTAAGCATCCTCAGAGCCGTTCCCCAGGGGTCTCATGGATGCTCAAGCACCTTCCCTAGCGCGGCTTCTGGCGCCCGAAGGGCGGCGCAGCACCACCAGGGTGATGGCCAGCAGCGCGATCCCGGACAGCAGGATTGCCAGCGGTGCGCCCAATGAATCGGCGAAGAAGTGCCCGACCGTCCAGGGCAGGTAACCGAATCCGCCCGCGAGGCCGACGATGGTCAGTGGCGTCCGGTTGGTAGCGACCCCCACGGCCAGCAAGATGGTTGACGCCGCCAAGCCGAGCAGCGGCGCCGCATCGGACCAGTCCCCGACGGTGATCCCCACACCGGCGAGGACCGCGACACCGCCAGCGGTCAGCGCGATCACCGGTGGAGGCAGCAGTGCTGACCACCCCGCGGCCACCCAGACGGAGCCGGCCCCGGCGATCGCCAGGCCGACCGCGCCCTCTCCCCCGGCTAAGCCCGCGGCGCCACCGGCGGCCATCAGCACACCAGCCAGGCAGGCGAGATGCTGCGCCGGCCGATCCCGCAATCGCCCCGGCCGTCCCCATAACAGTCCGCTGTGCACGGCCGCCGCGACGCCCGCCGACAGCCACACCACACCTTCACGCGCAGGGGCCAGCTCCGCTGCCGCTTGACCCGCGAACGCGGCCACCGCTGCCGAGGACGCGAACCACAACGCGGCGCGCAGCCTGATCAACGCGGCCGCGGAAGCCTCGCCAATCCGGGCCCCCACCAGCCAGGTGACGGCAGCGACGGCGGCCAGCAGTCCTAGCCGGCCGGCCGTCGGCACCTCGCGCCAGTACTGGATGACCAGCGTCACCGCGCCCGATAGCGCGAGCAGCCCGCCGAGGTAGCCCACCGCCTCGATCACCGGAAGCCGGCGACCGCTTTCGGCGCGGGCCCGTTCCGCAGCCAGCACCGCCTGCGCCTGCTCAGCGCTGAGGATCTGCGCGGCCACGGCACGCTGCAGCACTTCGGCGAGATCCCGCGGCGTTCTCATGCTGGGCATTATCCGTTGGTGAGCACCACGCGGCCGAGCAGTAAAGCGGCGCTGACGGCCGCAACGGCCAGCACCGCGCGGCGTGTCCGACCATTGTCGAGCAGCCGCCGCGCCGGACCGGATAGCGCGAAACCGGCCAGCAGGAACGGTGCCAGGATCACCGTCCTGGCCAGCGACGCGCCGGTTACTTGCCCCGCAGCCGCCAGCGCGGCGAGCGAAATCACCGAGCCGAGCACGAAGTACCCGCAGATGGTGCCCCGCACCCGGGGACCCGCGGCCTCTTGGTACAGCAACGCCAGCGGCGGACCACCAATCGATGCCGCGGTGCCGCCCGCTCCGCTCACCAGTCCAGCGAGCAGCAGCGAGCCTGGCCGAGGGCGAGGACGCCATCTCAGCAGTGAGAGCAGCACGCAGGTGAGTACACCCAGACCCACCAGCACGGCGAACACTCGCTGAGATAGCGCCACCACGGCCAGCACGCCAAGCCCGGTGCCCGGCAACCGGCCCGCCATCGCCCAACCGATCCCGGTCCAGTCGGCGTGGCGCCAGTCCCGAACCGCGACAAGCACCGCATGAACCGAGGTCAGCAGGAGCAACGGAACTGGCACCAGGGACGGCTCAACCAGGGCCAGCAGCGGCGCCGCCACGAGCGCCATGCCATACCCGACCGTGCCCTGAACCAGCGCTCCGAGGGCCACCACCAGGCCGGCTGTAATGAACACACCTCACATGGTGAGCTCACCAAGGCACGTCACGGCGTCGCAATACGTAAAGGTCCTCGCGGAGGACCTCGTCGGTGCGGGCAAGCAGCGCGTCGAGGTCATCGTGCACGGACAGGTGACGGCCACTGAGCCGGTCGAGTTCGCCCATGGCTATGCGCAGCAGTACCTCGGCCCCTTGATGGGGTTGCGCGCCTCGACCCTCGGCCAGTTCGTGGCTAACCCATTCCCTCATCCAGCCTTCCGGCAAGTCCGCCGGCGCGGTGCTGGCCAGCGCCTGCTCGCCAAGCCCGATCGCCAGAACACCGGGGTCGACGCTGAACACGCTGATCCCGTACCGCCTAGTCTCAGAGCCGAGGTTCTCGGTGAGCTTGATGACCGCTGCCTTGGACACCGAGTAAGCCGAGGCCATCGGCCACCGGAACACGCCAGCCTTGCTGGTCACGTTCACGATCCGACCGCGGCTGCGGGCCACCATCTTCGGCAACACCAGCCGGCTGCACAGCATGAGGCCACGAAGGTTGACCTCGAGGGTGCGCCACCAGTCCTCCTCCGGGACCTCCCAGGCTGGGCCGAGCGGGCCCCAGACGCCAGCGTTGTTCACCAGCAGATCGACCGGGCCGAGCTCGTGGCACAGCTTGTCGACGGCGGTGGCAGCCGCCTCCGGGTCGCTGAGGTCCGCGCAAGCCGCGGCGGCAGCCCCACCGGCTGCCTCGACCAACCGCACCGATTCGGCGAGTTGGTCCGCTCTGCGGGCGACCAGGCCCACCGCGGCACCCGCACCGGCCAGCGCAATCGCCAGCACCCGGCCCACGCCACGGCCGCCACCGGTGACCAGGGCAACCGAGCCGGCCAGCGCCGGCTGTTGGGTCCCGGGGCCCATCAGGCGCTGGCGGTCACGGCACGGTCACGCTCGACCAGTACCCGCCGAAGGATCTTGCCGGACGCCGACTTCGGGATCTCGTCAATGAATTCCACAATCCTGACCTTCTTGTACGGCGCGACCCTATCGGCAACGAACCGCATCAGCTCTTCGGCGGAGGCCGGCGCGGACAGCACGACGAACGCTTTGGGTACCTCGCCGCTGCGCTCATCCGGGCTGGCGATCACCGCCGTGTCGGCGACCGCGGGGTGGCTCAGCAACACGGCCTCCAGCTCGGCGGGCGCTACCTGGTAGGCGTTGTGCTTGATCACTTCCTTGCGACGATCGACGACCCGGAACCATCCCTCGGTGTCTTGCACCACCAGGTCCCCGGTGTGCAGCCAGCCGTCCGGATCGATGGTGCCGGCCGTGGCAGCCAGGTTATTCAGGTAACCCCGCGTTGCGGCCGGGGTCCGGATCAGCAGCTCCCCCAATTCCCCAGGTTCAACGTCCACCCCGGTGGTGCAATCCATCACCCGGCACTGCACTCCGGGCTGGGCCGGGCCGATCGATTCCGGGTCGTTCCGGCCACCATCCGGCGCGACGTGTGTCGTTCCACCGAGTTCGGTCATGCCATAGGCCTGCTTGACGCGGCACCCCAGCCGAGCTGCACAGGATCGCGCCAGCTCACCGCCCAGCGGTGCCGCCGCGGAGGTGATGACCCGAAGGCTGGACAGGTCGTAATCGTCGACGGCGGGCTGCTTGGCCAGGGCTAGCACGATCGGCGGAACGAGATCGACCCGGGTTGCCCGGTATTGCTGTACCACGCGCAGGAACGTCTCCAGGTCGAAGCGCGGCATGGTGACGACAGTGGCGCCCTCGTGCAGGGCTAGATTCAGCGTCACTTGCAGGCAGTAGATGTGGAACAACGGTAGTACCGCGATCAGCACGTCGCCGGGCTGAACCAGCTGCACCAGCCGGGTCTGGCACAGGCTCGCCACCAGGTTGCGATGGCTGAGCATGACTCCCTTGGGCAAGCCGGTGGTGCCGCTGGAGTACAGCAGGAGCGCAAGGTCATCGGTGTCGATCGCGGTAGTGGGCGCCGGCGCCGCCGTGTTGAGCAGCGCGGCAAAGGGGGTTGCGTCGGTGGCGTCGCCGAACACGAACACCTTCTGCAGCCGGCCGACCACATCACTGGCCTTGTGCTGGAAGAGTTCCGGAGTGGTGACCATCCAGCGGGCGCCCGAGCTGCGCAGCTGATTAGCCATGTCGGCTGCGGTGGCCAGCGGGTTGACCGTCGTGACGACCCCACCGACCGCCAAGGTTGCGTAGTAGGCGATCACGAACTCCGGGCAGTTGGGGCTGCACAGCGCCACAACGTCGCCCTTGGCCACACCATGGGCGGCGAACCCAGCGGCCGCTTGAGCCACCGCGTCGATCAGCTCGCGGTAGCTCAGCGCCGCGCCGGTCGTACCATCAACCAGCGCCAGTTGGCCCGGCCAGCGCTGCGCGTGCTCGAACACATACGTGGTGAGCGGAAGATCGCTCAGCTCTACATCCATCACAGTTGTCTGAGCGCAATCAGCATGCGCTGATACATCCACCCCGGCACCGATTCGCGGAGTGCAGGCGTTGCGCCCAGTATGAGGGGCGTGTCCACCATTACTTTGAACAACAACGTTCGCATTCCCCAACTCGGCTTTGGCACCTTCCAGGTGTCGCCTCGGGACACCGAACGGGTGGTGTCCACCGCGCTGGAAGCCGGATACCGCAGCATCGATACCGCCGCGGCCTACCACAATGAAAAAGGCGTCGGTAAGGCGATCGCGTCCTCCGGGCTGCCGCGTGATGAGATCTTCGTGACCACCAAGCTGTGGAACGCCGACCACGGCTACGACCGGGCGCTGCGGGCGTTCGAGGCCAGCGCGCGGCGGCTTGGGCTGGATACCGTGGACCTCTACCTGATCCACTGGCCGGTGCCCAGCGCGGACCGCTATGTCGAGACGTGGAAGGCGCTGGAGAAGCTGGCCGCCGACGGCCGGGTGCGCGCGATCGGGGTATCCAATTTCGCGGTCGAGCACCTGCAGCGGCTGTTTGCCGAGACCGGCACGGTGCCCGCGGTCAACCAGATCGAGCTGCACCCGTACTTCACCCAGTCGGAGCTACGTGAGCTGCACGCCCAACATGGCATCGCCACCGAAGCATGGAGCCCGCTGGCCCAAGGTGCGGCGTTGTCTGACCGCACCATCATCCGGCTCGCCGACCGCTACGGCGTGACTCCGGCGCAGCTGGTGCTGCGCTGGCACCTGCAGCTGGGCAACATCGTGATCCCCAAGTCGGCCAACCCCACCCGCATCCGCCAGAATCGCGACGTCTTCTCCTTCGAGCTGTCGGCGCAGGACGTCGAGGCGATCACCGCGCTGGACACCGGCCGCCGCCGCTTTGCCGACCCGGCCACCTTCTCCCTCACCTGACCCGCGTCTGGCGTCAGGATAGGGAGGCAAGTGCGGCAAGGAGGGTGGTGACCGGACGGCTGTGCGCGTTGTGGCCCATCAGGCCGATTCGCCAGCCGGTGCCGGCGAGCGGACCCAGACCGGCGCCGACTTCGATGCCGAAATCCTCCCGCAGGCGCTTGCGTGCGGCGGCGTCGGAGATGCCGCCGGGTAGCCGGGCTGCGGTGAGCTGGGGTAACCGGTGTCCTGGCTCGGCGAACAGCTCGAAACCGTGCTCGGGCAGCGCGGCCTGTAGCCGCTCCCCTGCCTGCGCGTGGCGATCCCAGACCGCGGGTAGGCCCTCCTCCAGCAACCGCCCCAGCCCCGCGTGCACCGACGACATCAACGTCGAGCTCGCGGTGTGGTGGTAACGCGGCGGCTCACCATGGTAGTAGGCGTCCAGCAGGCTGAGATCCAGGTAGAACGAGCACACCGGCTGCTGGCGCTGCCGGACCCGCTGCACCGCCCGCTCCGACAGCGTCACCGGCGCGATACCCGACGGTGCACCGAGGCATTTCTGGCTCGCCGAGTAGCAGGCGTCCACTCCCCAGGCGTCCACCTCGACCGGGATCCCGCCCAGCGAGGTGACGGTGTCGAGGACCAGCAGCGTGTCGGTGTTCTGCAACGCCCGCAGCGGGGCGACCTCGTTGCGCACCCCGGTCGAGGTTTCGGCATGCACCACCGCGACGAGCCGAGCCTGTGGCGTGGCGCGCTGGGCGTCAAGGAGCCTTTCCGGGTCCAGCGCGCGTCCCCATGGGGCTGGCACGGCCTGGACCTCCGCGCCGACCCGGCGCGCCACTTCGCACAGCCGCTCGCCGAAGTAACCGTTGACCCCGACGATGGCCAGCTCGCCAGGCTCCAGCAGGCTCGCCAGGCACGCCTCCATGCCCGCTGAGCCGGTGCCGCTGACCGGCACGGTCAGTCGGTTGCGGGTGCCGAAGACGGTCCGCAACCGTTGCGCGGTCTCCGCTACCAGGACGAGGAACTCCGGATCCAGGTGCCCGAGTACCGGACGACCCAACGCCTCGACGGCCTCCGGGTAGGGATTGGACGGTCCAGGCCCGAGAAGTAAGCGATCGGAGTGCACGGACCGATCTTGCCACGGCGGCGTACCGTCGGCCGCCATGGACAGCCTGCGCGAGGTGCGGCAGTGGCCGGTCGACGAGGTCGCTGTCGCGGTGATCGACTCCTCCGGGGTGGTGGTGGGCTGCCACGGCCCGCAGGACCGGCCGTTCCGGCTGGCCTCGGTGACCAAGCTGCTGACCTGCTACGCGGTCCTGCTGGCGGTGCAGGAGGGGGCGGTGCACTTCGATGACCCGGCTGGGCCGCCCGGCGCTACGGTGCGCCATCTGCTGGCGCACGCTTCCGGGCTGCAGTACGACACGCTGGAGGTGTCGGCGGCGCCGGGCGCAAAGCGGATCTATTCCAATACCGGGTTCGAGGCGCTGGCCGATGCGGTGACCGGTTCGTCCGGTATCCCCTTCGTCGAGTACCTGACCGAGGGGGTATTGCGACCACTGCACATGACCTCGTCCCAGCTCCCGGGCGGCGCCGCCGCGAGCGGGATCTCGACCTGCGCGGACCTGGCGCGGTTCGCGGCCGAGTTGCAGGCGCCGAGGTTGCTGGCGCGGCAGATCCTCGCCGAGGCCACCCGGGTGGCCTACCCCGGTCTGGATGGTGTGGTGCCCGGCTTCGGCATGCAGCGCCCCAACGACTGGGGTTTGGGCTTCGAGTTGCGTGATCACAAGAGCCCGCACTGGACGGGCAGCCGCAACTCACCGCAGACCTTCGGGCACTTCGGGGTGTCTGGCGCGTTCCTGTGGGTGGACCCGGTAGCCGGCGCGGCCTGCGTCGCCCTCGCTGACCGCGACTTCGGCCCCTGGGCCCGCACCTCCTGGCCCGCCCTCTCGGACCACGTCCTGTCCGAGCTCGCCGGCCGCTAACCGCAGTCTGGATGCAGACTGCTGCTATTCGGGGTCTAAAAACCGCGTTTTGCGATGCGACCCAGTGTCCCACGTCTGGGGCACGCGCAGAGCCCCGATGGCCGCCCTTACCCAACAGGTTGCCAATTAGTTGAACACAGCAGTTGCCGTTTAGCTTCGTGAGTATCTGCGCAAGTTGGCGCGGCATCGCGATACAGAAATCGATTTGAACTGCGGCGGTGTCGTCTGTTACCTGTGTTCGATGGAGAATCCTCCCGAATGCATCGAGACGGCGCGGTTGCTGTTACGCCGGTGGACCGTTGACGACGCTGAGGTGCTCGTCGACGCAACCAACGCGAGTCTTGACCATCTTCGACCGTGGATGCCGTGGGCGACCCACCTGCGCACGCCAGCCGAGCAGCGCGAATGGCTTGAGCACATGGCGGCAACGGCGCGAGAGGGGTCGGATTTCGCTTACGGAGTGTTCCGGGTGAGTGATCCGACGAGCGTGATCGGCGGGTGTGGCCTCCATCGGCGGGTTGGCGCCGGTGGCATCGAGATTGGGTACTGGATTCACGTCGACGCCATCGGCAACGGCTACGCGACCGAACTTGCCGGGGCGCTCACCCGTGTCGCATTGCAGTTGACAGACATCGATCGGGTCGAGATCCACTGTGATGAAGCAAACGTTCGTAGCGCTGCTGTCCCGCGCAAGCTCGGCTACGTGCTCGATCGCATCGAGAACGACGCCATCGAGGCGCCTGGCGAGACGGGGCAGAGCATGATCTGGGTCATGCTCACTGCCGACGTGCGCAGGCTTGGGAAGCTGCCGCACCGACAGGCCCGTGAACGCTGCCACTCACTCCGACCGGCCCGCTGATCACCGGCTCCACGACGTGGGGGACTCGCTGTGCACCTGGGGCGTCGGTGGACGCAACCGCAGCGGATCCATCGACATCGCGGCTGGGTAGCCGCAGCCAGATCGACGGCGCGAGCGCGCAGAGCAGCCCACCGGCGCCGACTAGAGAGTGTCTGGTGGATCTTCGAGATTGCGGGTCGGTGATCCGCTAGACCGGTCTTGGACTAGGCAAGCCGGCGAGCCAGTGAGATGGCGTCCATCGGGGCCCGCACCTTGACGTCATTGTCGAAATAGACGAACACTTCCCGGGGCCGTGGCGGCACGGGTGCGGCGACGGCGTACTCCGAGCGTGCGCTGCCGCCAGCCTGCCAGGTGCGGATCTGTTGGGCCCAGGTGTCGAGCGCCGCATCGGTGTAACCGCTGACATACAGCTCCACGTCGCCATGCAGGCGGACGTATACAAAATCAGCGGTGAGATCTTCCAGGTAGGGCCAGCGTCCGGCAGTGTCGGCGATCACCAGGGCGACGTCGTGCGCCCGGAGCAATTCGATCAGCGCCGGGTCCCGATAGCTGGGATGGCGGACTTCCAGTGCGTGGCGCATCGGGCGATCCGCATCGGTGCTCGTCCATGCCCAGCCCGCCAGCCGCTCGTCGTGGCGCTGCGCGAGCCGGCAGGCTTCGGCGGTGCTGCGTGGAAGAAGGTTGAAAAACGTGGCCAGGCGGTCGGCATCGAACGGCAGGTTCGGCGGTAACTGCCAGAGCAGCGGCCCGAGTTTGGCACCCAACGCGAGCACCCCGGACGCAAAGAAATTCGCCAGCGGCGTCGCCACGTCGCGCAGCTTTTTCATATGCGTGATGAACCGGCTGCCCTTGACGGCGAAGACGAAACCCTCCGGGGTGACCGCCGCCCATGACTGATAACTGGAGGGAAGCTGCAGCGAGTAGAACGAGCAGTTGATCTCGACAGAGTTCAGCCGCTGGGAGAGGTACTCCAATTCGCGCCGGTGCGGTAGCCCTGGCGGGTAGAAAACGCCGCGCCAAGGTGGGTACGTCCAACCGGAGGTGCCCACCCGCGCCGGAGACGAGGTGGGTTCACCCACACACAGCGCCCTCTGCGGCGCTGCCGACCAGGCGGGCGTACTTGGCCAGCACGCCACGCAGCGGGCGCTCTGGCGGCTTCCACTCCTGCCGGCGCCGGGCGAGCTCCTCAGCATCGACCTCGAGGTTCAGCTCCCGGTGAGCCACGTCCAGGGTGATCGGGTCGCCGTCGCGGACCAGGGCGATCGGGCCGCCATGCGCCGCCTCGGGCGCCACGTGAGCGATGCTCATGCCGGTGGTGCCGCCGGAGAATCGCCCATCGGTGACCAGCAGGACCTCGTTGCTCAGGCCAGCACCCTTGATCGCCCCGGTGACCGCGAGCATCTCGCGCATCCCCGGGCCGCCGCGCGGGCCTTCGTACCGGATCACCACCACGTCGCCGGGCTGCAGATCGGGGACAGCGGCCATCGCGGCCTGCTCGCCGTCGAAGACACGGGCCCGTCCCTCGAACCGGGCGGAGTCGATGCCGGCGGTCTTGACCACCGCCCCATCCGGGGCCAGCGAGCCGCGCAGGATGGTGATCCCACCGATGGGGTGGATCGGATCGTCGAGGCTGTGCAGGATCTTGCCATCCAGGTCCGGCGGATCCAGCTCGGCAAGGTTCTGGGCAACGGTGCGCCCGGTGACCGTGAGGCAGTCTCCGTCCAGCAACCCGGCGCCCAGCAGCGCCTTCATCACCACCGGCACGCCGCCGACCTGATCGACCGACGCCATCACGTGGGCACCGAAGGGCTTGACATCAGCCAGGTGCGGCACCTTGGCACCGATGCGGTTGAAGTCATCCAGGTCCAGCGGCACCCCGGCCTCGTGCGCGATGGCCAGCAGGTGCAGCACCGCGTTGGTGGAACCGCCGAATGCCATCACCACCGCGATGGCGTTCTCGAACGCCGGCCGGGTGAGGATCTGCCGGGCGGTGATGCCGCGCTTGATGAGCTCCACCACGGCGCTGCCGCTGGCCCGGGCGAACCCGTCGCGGCGCCGGTCCACCGCGGGTGGGCTGGCCGAGCCGGGTAGCGACATGCCCAGCGCCTCGGCTGCGCAGGCCATCGTGTTCGCGGTAAACATGCCGGCGCAGGCACCTTCACCGGGGCAGATGGCGCGCTCCACCGCGTCGACCTCGGCGCGGCTGATCCGGCCGCGCAGGCACGCCCCGACCGCCTCGAAGGCATCGACGATATTGACCTCGCGATCACCCACCCGGCCGGGCAGGATGGTGCCCGCATACAAGAACACGGCCGCCAGGTCCAGCCGCGCAGCGGCCATCAGCATCCCGGGCAGGCTCTTGTCGCAACCGGCCAGCAGGACCGTGCCGTCCAGCCGGTCGGCTTCCACCACGGTCTCCACCGAGTCAGCGATCACCTCCCGGGAGACCAGCGAGTAGTGCATGCCGACGTGTCCCATGGAGATGCCATCGGAGACCGAGATGGTGCCGAACTCCATCGGGAAGCCCCCGGCCGCGTGCACGCCCTCCTTGGCGGCCTTGGCCAGACGGTCCAGCGACAAATTGCAGGGGGTCAGCTCGTTCCACGACGACGCGACACCGATCTGCGGCTTGAGGAAGTCGTCGTCGCGCATGCCGACGGCACGCAACATGCCGCGCGCCGCGGCGCGTTCCAGCCCATCAGTGACGTCCCGGCTGCGCGGCTTGAGGTCTGGCTGGCTCATCGGCGATCTCCTGTCCCCACTGGTACGTGCCTTATCGAGCATGTCACCAACGCCCAGCACGGCTGCCCTCACCCTGTACCAGAGCAGCGTTTTTCTAGAACGAAGTTCTGTTGACTAAACGTTACGCCAGGTCTAACGTTAGCAAATCATGATTCTAGAAGGGCTCAGCGAGCCCTAATCGGGGGGTGTCATAGATGGGTGCATGGCGTGTGCACAGTGGGAATGAGCCGGCTACCGCACGCCGGCCGCGCGCAGCGGTGATTCTGCTCGCCACACTGATCGCGGTATTGAGCCTCGTAGTGGGCTACGGCAGCGCCGCAGCCAACACCGGCGCCGATGACCGCACCGGGATTATCTCGACGAACCTGGCCAACACCGTTGTGATCAAGAACTTCGCGTTCGGGCCATCCTCTTTGGTGGTCGCTCCGGGCACCAAGGTCAGCGTCGTGAACATGGACAAGGCGCCGCATACGGTAACTGCCGTCAATAAGTCATTCGATACTGGAACAATCGCCGGCGGCCAGAGCGGCACATTCACCGCGCCCAACACTCCGGGCACATATCCCTACATCTGCACCGTCCATCCGTCCATGACGGGTACATTGATCGTGAAGTGACGCCGCGCGAACCGGACCGCCCTTTGGTAGCGTCGGGCAGCGGCCCAGGTGGGGAACTTTAAGCCGGAAAGGAATTCTGGTCATGGCATTCGCAGATGCATTGGTGCGCCGCATTGAGGGTTTCACCGCCTTGGACAAGGTCGCCAAGCCGGTGGCCGGCCTGGTCGGCAAAGCCGTGCAGCCCAGGGTGGTCCGTAACCTGCTCAGCGGCACAAATCTGGGTCACCCCGCCCATCCCATGCTCACCGACCTGCCGATCGGTGCCTGGAGCATGTCGGCGTTACTGGACGTCTTCGGTGGAGCGAAGGCCGAGCAGGCCGCAGACCTGCTTATCGGCGCCGGCATCCTCAGCGCGGTCCCCACCGCAGCAACGGGTCTCAACGACTGGTCGGACACCATCGGCGCAGAGCGGCGTATCGGGGCGGTACACGCGACCGCGAACGTGGTGGCGCTGAGCCTGTATACCGCCTCGCTGCTCGCTCGGCGTAGCGGTGGACGAGGCGCCGGCAAGGTGCTCGGGCTTACCGGTTTCGGGGTCCTGGTCGTCGGCGCTTATCTCGGCGGTCACCTGTCGTTCGCCAAGGGGGTCAACGTTAATCACACTTTCCTCGAACACCGCCCGCAGGAGTGGACGACGGTGCTCGCGGAGGCGGAACTGGCCGAGGGCGAGCTGCGCAGGGTGTCCGCTGGTGAGGCTTCGGTGCTGCTGGTGCGCGAGGACGGGCAGATCCACGCACTGGCGAACACCTGCAGCCATGCCGGCGGTCCCCTCGATGAGGGCGAGCTTGCCGATGGCTGCGTCGTCTGCCCGTGGCATGGGAGTGCCTTCCGGCTCACCGACGGCCACATCGTGCGCGGCCCGGCTTCGATACCCCAGCCCGCCTACCAGACCCGGGTCCGGGAAGGGAAGATCGAGATTCGTCCACTGCACTGAGCCATCCCGATCTATCCCACCTCTCGGCCCCCCGGGATGACCTCCCCGACATGGAGACATATCGGGGTCAAATCGACCCCAGAGTCCCGATATGTCTCCATGTCGGATTCGTTCTGCTCAGTGCCGACGATCGCGAGGGTGGTCGCTTTCGGATTGTGGGCCAGGCCACGGATGAAGCCCTCGTGATAGGCCTGGCCGGCCTTGCGGGCCACCCATCGCCGTAGCGCCGGCACGGGCCGCAGAGCTGGTACCTCGAACACACCCGGCCCCAACCCGTCCAGCCGGCGGAAGACCTCCGTGCCCGGGTGCAGGGTCTGCTCAACCGCCATGCCCACGGTTGGCCCCGTGATGCCGACGATGGGAAGGTCCCACAACGTCTCGATGTCCGGCGCCCACCAGTTCTGCGGCGGGTTGTCGGCCGACGGGCGCGGGATCCACGTCTCAGGTAGGAACGTAGCGTCGGGGGCGCCGGTGGCTGACCGGACCGCCTGGTACAGAGCGGCACCATGCAGCTGGCTGCCCGATGCACCGAGCCGGTAGGCGACTTCAATGTCGTCGATGCCCGCGCGGACCGCCGAGATCACCAACTTTCGACCAACACCCCGCTCGAGCAGGCCGTCGCCGTACAGGGTGCCGCCGGATTCCAGGGTCAGGCCATGGATGTTGTCCCAGTCGTGAAACACCCGGGCCAGCAGGTCGCCGAAGGTGATGGGCGGGTATCCCTTGGTGCGGGCCTTGACCGCGGCATGCGTTCGGTCATACAGAAAGCGATCAGGCAGGAACCGCGCCGGCCAGAGGAGTTCCCGAAGCGCCGAGGCGGTGTCGGCGGCAACTTTGCGTTGCAGGTCCTGCCAGAACCGTGGGTACCGGTGAAGCCAGAACTGGCGGATGGCCGACACCGGAGTCCGCAGGTGCCCGGCCGCGAAAGCATCCGTCAGGTAGTGCTGGGCTGCCGCTTCCCGGGCCATCGCGCGCGACTCGTCACCCTGGCAACGCCCCAACCGGCACGCCTCGTCGATGGCTGCCTCGTGCAGGCGACGGTAGGCGACGATCGCCGACGGGAAGCCGCTGGAGTGCGGCGCAGTGCTGTGGCCGGGCGCCACGAAGTGGTCACCGTTAGCGGTAGCCAGCGCCAAGAACCGGTCCCGCACCCGCCTTTCGACTTCGGTAGCCGCCACCTTGTCGGTGAAGCAGAAGTGGCCGAACCGCCCTCCTGGCTCGAAGCGGGCATCGACGAAGGCACCGTCCACAGTCATGACCTTGAGCGCGCAGATGACCTCGTCCCGCGAGCCCAGCCGGGTTCCCAGGTTGCCCGGAATGGCTGCCAAGGTGAACAGGTCGTCCTGGGGCCCAGCCTGGGCGCCGGCAAAAAAGTCACCGCTTAGCGCGATCACATCGCCGTAGCCCAGAACCAGACGCTGCTCGCCACCGGCGCCGCCAACGTTCACGCAGGCGCCGCCGGTGGCGGCCTCGCCCACCGCCCGATGCTCTAGAGATTTCATGGTGGCCTCACTGCTTAGCGCGCTACTCCGGCGAGCGCGAAGAACTCCTGACGGGAACGGGCGTCCTCCCGCAGCACTCCATGCAGGGCCGACGTCACGGTCCGCGAGCCGGTGGCCCGCACGCCTCGCAGGGACATGCACAGGTGCTCGGCCTCGATCACCACGCCAACCCCCTTGGGCGCCAGGTGCTCCTGTAGCCCATCGGCGACCTGCTGGGTCAGACGTTCCTGCACCTGCAGGTCTCGGGAGAACAGCTCGATGACCCGGGCCAGCTTCGACAACCCGAGGATGCGCTCCCCGGGCAGGTACCCGATGTGGGCGGTACCGTGGAAGGGCAGCAGGTGATGCTCGCACAGCGACTGCACGGGAATGCCTCTGGCTAGCACCAGCTCGTCGTAGCCCTCGTCGTTCGGAAACGTCGTCAAATCGAACACCCGGGGAGTGAGCAGCTCAGCGAAGGAGTGCGCGACTCGTCGCGGCGTGTCTGCCAAGTGTTCGGAGGTCGGGTCCTTACCCAGGGCGACCAGCAGATCGGCCACCGCCCGCTCCGCCGCCGCCAGGTCTACCCCGTGCCGGGAAGGGACCACTCGCAGGCTCGGGTGACGCACGGGTGCTGACGGCTCGGACAGCGTTGCGGATGCGGTTGGCTCAAAGATGGTCATCGGCATCTTTCTGCTAGTGGGATTTCGGGGGCGTTGCGTCAAGACGGCTGGTGGTGGGGTCACCGGAACACCTTGGGTAGCCGGCTGGCCATGTGGCTGAGCTGGGCAGCCCGGTCGAGTAACTGGTTTATCTCGGGCACCACTTGTTCGAGGTGACTCAGCAACGGCATCACCTCGTGGTCCATCGCGTCAGCGAGCTGCGGCAGTCGCCCGACGAGGTGCACAGAGCATCGAGACCATGCGCCTGGGTGGTGTCAGCCAGGCGGCGCACCATGGGCGCGAGCCGGTGACGGGATCTATGATTCGGCCGGGTAGTGCCACCAGCACTGGTGCCCACCACCGTGGCAACCGGGTGGTTCAATGCTGAGGGCAGCCGCCGGTGCGCGCTGCCTTCCACCTGGGGGTGACACAGCTGGACTTCATCGAGCTGGACTGCATCGGGCTCACTGCGCAAGGCGGTGGTCATGCCGGCACCCCCGCGAGGACTGGGCTCGGTGCCCGGCGAGTGGCCATCGCGGGCGGAAAGAGCAGCACCGGGCAATGCGCGTGCTGGATGCAGTACCAGCGCACCGATTGGTGCAACGCCTCGCTCGCCTGCTGGCCGTTCCCGATAACCAGCAAGTCAGCCATGGCGGCCTGGGACACCAATCCGGGCCCGGCGGGGCTGCACACCACCCGTTGCTGCACGACGACCCGCCCGCTGCTGCGGGGGACCTCGATCAGGACAGCCGCCACGATCTGCGCGAGTTGGTGCCGGGCATGCGCTTGCTGCTCGGCGAGGGTGGGCATGGGCTGGGCGGCGACGGCCGCCTCGCAGCCCCGCGTCAACACGGGCGTCCAGCAGCGCACTGCACGCAGCATGACATCAGTGCGCCTGCGGCAGGCCAGCACCCAGCGCAGCGCGGTGAAGCTGGCCGCGGAGCCGTCAACGCCGACTACCACCGATTGCCTGTTCACCTCACCGTCCTCGCCCTCTAACAACATGATGTGTTAACATTAGAACTCCCCCCTTATTTCGTCAACATAGGTTGGTTATAGAATGGAGTCACGGGAGACTCAGATCTCAGCGGTCGCAGCGCTCGACGAACCGACCCGCCGGCAGCTGTATGACTACGTGGTCCACCAGCCCGAGCCGGTCAGCCGCGATGAGGCGGCCGCGGCTTGCGACCTGCCGCGCACGACCGCGGCATTCCACCTGGACCGGCTGGTCGGCGAGAAGCTGCTCGCCGTCGTCTACCAGCGACGCACCGGACGGACCGGTCCGGGTGCGGGACGGCCGGCCAAGCTCTACCGGAGATCGGATCGGCACATCACCGTGTCGTTGCCCGAGCGCCGTTACGACCTTGCCGGGCGGCTGCTGTCCGGCGCACTCGAGGACGCCGAACACTCCGGCGACTCACCGCGGGCGGTTCTCGACCAGCGCGCCTACCAGTTCGGCAGGGACCTGGGTGACGCAGCGCGCGACGCCGCAGGCACCGGTGATGCCCAGGAGACCGCGCTGCGGGTACTGCAAACCCACGGTTTTGAACCGCGCCGAGACGGCAGCCGGATCACGCTGGCGAACTGCCCGTTCCACGCGCTGGCCCAGGAGTACACGGAACTCGTCTGCGGGATGAACCTGTCGCTGCTCGACGGTCTCCTCGATGGTCTGGCCACTACCGGCCTGACCGCTCACCTGGACCCCACGCCCCCGTACTGCTGCGTCCGCCTCGACCCCGCCGAGGACCCATCGCCCGATATGGAGCCATAACGGGGTCGCGGGGGGCCGAATCAGCCTGTTATGTCTCGATGTCGGGACGCGGGTAGGCGGCCTGGAAGGTGGCTAGGGCCGCCTCGGTGAACAGCACGAAGTGGGCTTCGCGAACCTGGGTGGGCGCGCTCGCAACGGTAGTGAGCGCGATCCGGGCGGCGTCATCCAGCGGCCAACCGTAGGCGCCGGCGGACACCGCGGGGAACGCGACGGTCTGCGCGCCCAGTTCGTCGGCCACCCGCAGGCACTCCCGGTAGCAGGAAGCGAGCAGCCCGCTGCGGTCTTCGGTGGCGCTATAAACGGGGCCGACGGTGTGGATCACCCAGCGGGCCGGCAGATCCCCGGCGGTAGTCGCGACCGCCTGGCCGGCCGGTAGGCCATCCGGGTACCGGCTGGCTCGCAACTGCTGGCACTGCGCCAGGATTGCCGGGCCACCGCGGCGGTGGATCGCCCCGTCCACCCCACCGCCGCCGAGCAGCGAGCTGTTGGCGGCGTTCACCACCGCGTCGACGTCCTGCTCGGTGATGTCGCCGCGCAGCAGGATGATCTGCGTTGCCACTTGGTACACCGTAGCCAGTGGCGGGTGTGGCAAACTGCTCGGCTGACGAAACCCGATGCATCTAGGGGAACACGGTGAGTAACTGGTGCGGTGCTGCTGCAAGCGTGGTCACGGCGGGCTCGGTGATCACACTGGCCGCCTGCGCGGGCGCTAGCCAGGCACCCGCCCCCGCGGCTCCCCCTCCGAGTACGACGCAGACGTTGGCGCCGCTGACGCCCGTGGGTCCTCCGCGTGACCTGACGGCCATGGCCCGGCAGCCCTGCGGTCTGCTCACCCCGCAGCAGGCGAGCGGGTTCCAGCTCGATCTGCCCGCCGACCAACTGACCGGTCTGCATGGCACCTTGCGCTGCAAGTGGACGACCACCACCGGCACCACCCGAGAGATAGTTCGAATGCTTGACGTCAGCCCGTCCGTCGATAGCTCGACGTTCGACGCCACTTACAACCGAGAACGCGGGCTTCCGGTCTTCGAGGTCACGAATATTTCCGGCTACCCTGCCCTCGCGATGATGGCAAACACGAAACTGCCGATCTGCACGGTCGAGATTAAGTTGGCCGAACGGCAGAGCGTGTCAGTGGACTACGAGGACAAAACCCTCAACAAGAATCCACAGCAGTCGTGTGAGATTGGTAAACGGGTAGCCGCTGCGGTGCTAACGAACGTGCCACCGAAAAGCTGAGTGGCTACACGATGAGTAATGAGATGCAGTGGCCCAGCACCGTCAATGATACCGGCAACGTGCTGAGCGGCACACCACTGGGTGAGCTGCTCAGCGGTAACGGCGCAGCGGCCGGCTTCTCGATCAACTACGAGCGCCTCCCCCAGGCCATCACCGACTTAAGACACGCCGCGGATTTCTTTGAAGACCGAGTAAAGGTCGCACAACAGCTCGCAAGCATCCCACCACCTGGCGCTGATGGGGTGAGCATCTATGCGGTGGAGCAGATCGGCAAGTGGGCGGCGGATAGCGGTCAGAATAACCTGGCAGCTACACTTAAAACCGGCGCGTCAGAGCTAAGGAATCTGGCGGACAAACTGGAAGCAGATCTCAAAACATATCTGCATGTGGAGAAGCTGAACTTACCGAAGCATCCCACGGAAGGGTTGCCGCTGTGAGAATCAGTCTTCTAGTGGCGGGGACAGCGCT
>DASQVU010000027.1:0-13139 GCA_035640615.1 Pseudonocardiaceae bacterium | reverse complement strand
AGGAGACCGAAACCCCAGGGAGAACACCACGGTGGCCAGGTCGCGGCCGTGCCCGTAGCACAGCGCGACAGCGGCCCATTGCCGAGAACGGGATCGACGCGCAGCACTCCGGCGCAGCCGATCCCACCGGTGAGCATCGCCAGCGATCCGACCAACCCGAGCAACACGGGCAGCGACAGGCGCCAGGATCCATTTCCGGTTGGCGCGGAAGCAGCGGCACGATGGGGGCACGGGCCTTCTCCGGACCGACTTCTGGCATCTGAGTTTCCCTTTTGCCCGACTCCCGCTGCCCGCAGATCGATCACGGCGTTGAGCACCGAGTGGCGAACGCCGATGCTGAGCTGCAGGCCGAGCCCAGCCGCAGCAGCCCAGGCTTGATCTCCGCAATGGCCTCGGCCGGCACATAGGCCGAACGGCGCCCCACCTTGACCACCACACCGGTCACCGGTGGGTACGGTTCACCGGACCAGCGACATACCACATCAACAAGCCGGCCAATCTCCTCACCGGCCTGATTGAGAACCGGACGCCACAGCAGCCCAGCCAGCGATACCAGCGCTTGCCGCACCGAGCGGCGCACCAGCACCCGGTCCGCCCGAGCCTGCAGGCGCCGCTGCCATGCGTCCGGCGCCGACGCGCGAAAGATCATGGCACGACCCCCGTGGTCATCGGATAAGATCAACACAAACGGTCGCGATCCGCGCGGCAGCGCCCACTCATCGCCCTAGACGCACCAAACAGAAACCGAGAAAGCGTCAAACCCAGGCTCAGACACCCGCGACAGCGGACAGCGACCAGCATCTATCGGAAGGATCGTCGACGGACACGACGCCTCACCTCCCGAAGATCACTACCGCACCGCGCTGCGCACCTATAGTAATACCCTAACCCACATACGCAACACGCTCGTATTAAGTGCGATAGATTGTTGCGACGGTGTTCGCTTTACTTGCTAACTCAAAAAGTTCTGTCAATGCATTAGCTGAGCCGTCGACGCAGTGAGGATACGTCCATTTCTTGGCGACCATGCAATGATGCCAGCGCAGATCGTGCCCGGCGTGACCAAGCGATGCCCGCGCCGCATTTGTGGCAGCGGCACTCGTGACCACCTCCACGTCCGCGGGTCCCGCAGTGATGGCCAGCCCGGAACCGAGCAACACTGCGACGCGGACTAACCAGAACGCATCCGGTCGCCGGGTAGGCCAGGTTTCGTCGTGGTAGTCCAGAAACGCCCGCAGCTCGGCGGGATGCCCGGCGAGTCCGCGGAAGCCGTTGGGCACGAATCAGGACTTTTCGGCGATGACGCCCACGCGTTCGCGTAGGTCGGGCGGAAACCTCGAGCTCCACGATGCCGAACCGGCTCACCCTGGTCATGGCTGTTGACGCTACTGGGCTTGGCCAAGTGGCTCGGGTTTCAACAATGATCGATGAAGTGCGGATGCCCTACCGGGCAGGTGCCCGAATAGTGGTCGAAGCCCCAATTGAAGATGGGCTTGAGCTGCCAGTGCTGCGCGCAGAACGTACGATCACAGCGCGGGCAGTAGAACGGCACCCAGCTGTGATCCAGCGCGTGCAGCGCGGCAGCGTCGATGGTGCGGGCCGCCTGGATGGTTGCCGCGAGATTGACCACCTGCCTGGAGAAATTCATGTAGGGCAAGAAACCGGTGATCCGGATCGTGCCTTCGGCATCGGGAAAGACGCGGTAAATGATGTCCTGCTCATCGTTGATGTACAGCTGCCCTCGCCGGCTCACCTCGACGATCGCCGCGGCCCTGGAACAGTCCTCGTGCTGGCACGGGAACGCGATGCGCAGCCGTCCCGGATCGTTCACGCAGCCAGTGTCGCAAAATGCCGGATCGTCGCAGCCGGGATTAGCAGGTGGTAGGGACGCTGCGGTGAGCCCGTTGCCGGACCCACGGCCAGGTGATCAGTGCCCAGGCGGCGGCGCCGACCACCAGCTCGGACAGCAGGTACCACGGCCATGGACCCAGTACATCGAGCAGCGACGCCACCAGTGGTTTGGCATTGAGGAAGCCGTAGTTGGTGCCCTCCTGCCGGTTGAAGACGAACATCGCCACGCCCCAGCCGAGGGTGACCAGCACCGCGACCCGGTAACTGCGCCAGTCCGGGCGTAATCCAACCCCCCAGGTTAGGTAGATCGCCGCCCACGGCGCCAAGCTGTGTATGCCGAAGAACGACAGGAACAGCAGCGAGGGGAAATCCGGGCCGTGTAGCTCCGGGCTGATGAAGGCCTGCGAGGTCAGCGTCAGACCCCAGAAGTAGGTCAGCGCGAACGCCGTCGAGGAGTACGACCACAACGCCCATACCGCGGCGAGCGAGGACAGGTCGCACAGTTGCAGCGGCAGCGAGAATTTGATTCCCGGCTGCCAGGGCAGCAGGTAGTAGACCTCGACCGGTACCAGGAACGCGGCGAATACCAGCGCCAACCCTCGGCTGAGCCGCCGGCCGGTGGGGCTGCCGCGATATCGCCGGCCAACGACGATCAGTGCCGCCGCGACCACGAGGAGCATCACCACCGCGGCGGCGTGCGACCACCCGAAGGCTTCGAACTGGCGCGCTGCCCGCACCGTTCCCACCCCACCGAGACTAGCGACGCACCCCGTAAGCCCCGACATGGAGACATATCGGGATTTACGAGACCCGTTTCAGCCCGATATGTCTCCATGTCGGGAAAGTGACGGGGTGATCAGCGGATACTGTGAAGCATGGGTGACGGGGAGGTGCGTTTGCCCGCGGTGCTCATGCGCGGCGTGGAAAGGGCCATCAGCATCCAGCAGGAGCCGGTCGCCCGCTACGTAGCCCGGCTACGCCGATCGCAGCCGGACGCCAGCCCGGCGCAGATCATCGCCCTGCTGGAGAAGCGGTACCTGGCCACGGTCACCGGCGCGGGAGCTGCCGTGGGCGGTGCCGCGGCGGTGCCTGCCGTCGGGACGGCCGCCGCCTTCGCTCTCAGTGGCGCCGAAACGGTGCTGTTCTTCGAAGCCACCGCACTATTCGCGCTCGCGGTAGCGGAGGTGCACGGCATCCGGATAACGGACGTTGAACGGCGCCGGACACTGTTGCTTGCCATCGTGCTCGGTGACAACGGCGCCATGCTGGTGGAGAAGATGGCGGGCCGGACGGGTCAGCACTGGGCAGACCTGCTGCCCGAGGCGATCCCGCTGTCCTCGGTCATCGCGGTCAACAAGACTCTCGGCCGCTGGTTCTTGAGAAGGTATGGCCGCAAGCAGGGGATGCTCGCGCTGGGCCGGCTTGCGCCACTGGGCATCGGAGCGGCGATCGGAGCCGCCGGTAACCACGCCTTCGGCCGTACCGTGGTGACGACGAGCCGGAGAGTGTTCGGTCCTGCGCCGGCACGCTTCGCCGGTGGTAGCCGGATGATGATCATCGAAGGCGAGATCGGCTGAGATCAATCCGCAGCGCGAGGCCGAGCCTCACCGTGCCAGGCCAGGCCAGATGACGAGGCGCAGCCAACAGCCGGGACGGCGTGGTTTTCGCCGGCTGTATCCTTCAGCGGCGTTTCGGGTCTCGCTGCCTCGGTCAGCCGGCAATCGTTTGATTGCGGATCAAGAATGTGCGAGTTAGGTAACTCTCCGTAATTCCTGGTGGGACCGACATCGGGTGGTAAGGCAACGTCAACCACCTTGCGTCGCTGTGCTAGAACAGCGCAACGCGATCGAGGAGAACGTGATCGTGAACTCGTCGAGCCGATCAAGGGAGGCGGTCCATGGTCAAACTACTCGCCTGGACCTACGGGCCTTTGCGAGGCATTTTTTGCGCAGCTGAGATAAGGAGCCCCTATGGACGGATCTTCCGCAGGCCTACTTCGGTACATGTCGGAGGGGCATGACGAGTTTGACCTTGAGAAGTTCTTCCGGGAGGGCCTCTCGCAAGCGTTGGGCGGAAAAGCGCAACTAAACGTCATGCTCGCGGGTCGTGTCGGAGTGGGCAAGAGCACGCTGGTCAATGCGATCTTCGGTGAGCCGATCGCCCCGACCGGCGTCGGTCCGTCCATCACTCGCAGCATTCAACGTTACGACCGACCGAATCTTCCCATCTCCGTGTATGACACTCCGGGTATCGAGCTCGGCATAGAGACGGGCCGCATAGCGGATACCTATCTTGCTGAGATCAGACGGCAGATGGGAGACGACGACACGCGCGTTCATTTTTGCCTGTATTGCATCCGCACCCGGGATGAGCGTTTTGAGAAAGTCGAGTCTGAGATAGTCCGAGCACTAGCGAAGGAGGTCCTGGTCGCCCTCGTACTCACCCAGTGCCCGACCCCTGACGACGCCCGCGCGGACCGGTTCGCCCGGTATCTCATTTCCCTCAATCTTCCCGTTCTCGACGGGCAGTGTTTCAAGACGCTGGCAGAATCAGACAATGTCGCCGGTGTCACGCTCGCGCCGTTCGGCCTGCCCGATCTCGTCAGCTCGATCTATGATCAGCTGCCGGATGCCCAGCGGCATACCCTGGCCAGCTGCCAGCGGGTATCGCTAGAGCTCAAGGTCGCTGAGGCACGGCGGTCGGTCAACGTCAAGGTGGGTACCGCCGCCCTGATCGCGGCCACTCCGATCCCGCTCGCGGACGCCATTCCGCTGAGCGCTCTGCAGATCAGCATGCTGGGCCAGATCGCCACCATCATGGACCTCAAGGTCGATCCCAAAGCCGTTGCCACCGCATTCGCCACCGTTCTCGGCGTGGCCTCGGTCGCCCGCACGACGGCTAGTTTCTTCAAGCTCTTCCCTGGTAGCGGCACGACGATTAACGCGACCATCGCCTCCACCACGACGAAGGTGCTGGGCGAGGTGTTCATCACCGCGTGCACGAATGTAATCACCCGTCAGATGGCCGGGGAGCGCATCCACCCGGACGATGTGGTCAGTGAGCTCGTCAAGGAGCTTCCGGTGCTGCTCAACGGAGCTGCTCGCACTATCCCCGGTCGCAGCGCCGCATAACCCGCGTAACCGCTGCCCTCGCGGTTCAGCGAGGCTTATCAGCCAGCTCGGGGAATGGTGTGACCAATCCTTCCCGTACGAGCCGCGTGGTGTCATGGCGTCTGCGGAGGAATTGGCCGGTGGCAAGAACGGCGTACAGCGCGGAAAGGATGATGATGACCAGCTGATCGGTCTCGGTGGGCAGCAGGAAACTGGTGACGACCTGCGCGGCGAATAACACCAGCAATGTCAGGGCCCCCCAGACGGTCAGGCCGAGGTTCACCAGGATGCTCACCGCGAACACCGACTGCGCGGCTGTCAGCAGAAGTTCGAAACGCTGCTGGGTATCCAGCGGCAGGCCGTCGGAGGTGGTGGCAGCAACCGCGAACACCACCGGGATGGTGCCGACCAGCAGCGTCCACTGGTTGACCTTGCTGGACAGCAGGGCGCCGAGCGAGTTCGAGGCCTTGAGTCGCCAGGCGTACAGGCAAGCCACCAGCAGCTCAGGAGACTCGCTGGCCATCGGCGCCACCCACTGCACGAGGACGAACTGGTCGACGCCGAGCTGGGCGCCGGTGCCGACCAGGCCGTGGGCGAAGTGCTCGGCAGAGCACAAGATGACCACCGCAGCCACCGCGAACATCGCAGCTACCGCGCGCCGCCGCAGGCCGCCTGGTTTGTCCCCGACCCACTGCGCGACCCCGGCCAGGTCTGGTTGCTGAGCCGGCGCCTGCGACAGCCGCCAGGCGTACCCCACGAAGATCGCGACGAGCACCGCCGCATCAACCAGTGTCAGGGTGTGCCGTAGCGGCAGGGTGAGCGAGTACAGCGTGGCGATGCCGAGGAACACCACCTCGGCAGACATGGTCGGGGCCAGGGCAACCCGGCCCGGGTGACTCGATGGGCTGTCCTGGCCGCCCCGCCGGCGCGCCCGCAATGCGGCCAGGCTTGCGACGAGCACCACGAGAGGCCACCCGACGCCGACCAGCACCCGGTTCGCGCCGGTCATGTTGGCCAACGCCAGGGAGCACGGATCACTGCCGTCCGGCCGCGGAACACACGCCCCGTGCTGGTCATAGATCTGGCCGGCTTGGAAGGTGAACACCAAGTCGACGGCGTATTCCGGTAGCACAGCCAGCAGCGCCAGCAAGGCCAGCGCCAGCCCAGCGCTGATGTCGACTTGGGCGGCCTCGGCGGCCCACGACAGCAGGCACGCGGCGCCGATGATCGCAGCGCCGAAAACCAACGCGGCTAGCGGTGCGGCCAAGCCAGGATGTGGGAGACCAAGGTAATCCGCGGCTCCCAGGTAGGCGCCGAGCAGCCCGACGGTAGTGACCAGCGGCAGTTGGAGTGGAACCCAGCGCAGCATCTGCGCTACCTAGCCGGACGTCGTAGCCCTTCGTGTCCTGCGAGCCAGCTCAGAGCTGTAGATGTCGGCGACTGGGCGCATGGGTGATTCCTCTTCGGGTACGGGATGGATAGCCAGCTCCGCGTACCTCACCCCTGCGCGGTGCGGTTTCGCTGCTCTTCTAGTGATGAGTGTCAGCACCGCGCTGCGCCGCGCAGATCCCGGTGCAGCTGGCGCACAGCGCGCCGCAGGATCCTCGTTCGGCGCCGGGCGACTCGGTTGATGCGGCCCGGGTCTGACTGGCGAGCTGTCGCTTGTCGTCATCGGTCATACGAGCGTATTGCTGCGCGATGGAGGCGAAGACCACATTGCTGAAGGCCGGCGTGGCGGACGCCTCCATGAGGCCGCACCGCCCAGCCAGCACGTCATCGACCAGCGCGCGGAACGCCTCATCGTCGCTGTGTTGCTGCAACAACGTGAGCGCGTCCCGGAGTTCCGCGGAAAGCTCCGGTTCCGCGCATCCGCCGTCCGTCGTGGGCTCGTGGTCGGCCATTGCTCCTCATTGGTGGTGGTCGCAGGTAGATCGCAGGTACAGAAGCCATTGTGCCTGATTAGGCGCGCCGGCTGCCGGATCCCACACGGCAACTGCGGTCACGGGCTGCCCTCGACGTAGTACGACTCATCAGACGCCCATCCATCTGACCATCGCGCCGGCCGTGTTCGGCGAGGCGCTGACGTCCTTCGTCACCTACGACTAGCGCCTGCGTTGTCCCGCGGAGGCGCTCGGCCGACCCTTTGGTCACTCTTTGTAATGGATCAATGATTCTCTGTAACAGCCCGCCGGGTTCAAGCGAATAAACGACGTACCGGTGGTTGAAGGCAACCATCGCTGGGATGAACGGGAGATGATGCCGTGAGTGGCTACTTCAAACCCTTCGACCGCGCGCGTAGCGGATGGCACCGGGACAGTCACTGCAGCCGGCACCACAGCCGCAGCCACAGTCACCGCCGTAGCCGCCGCAGTTACGAGCGTTGGCGCCGCTACGGCTACTAAGGGTTAGCTGCACGGCCTGACGGCGGGGGTCCCACGCCGGAGCTCCGAGGGCGGGGACCCTCGCCGACCGATAGGAGGACGGACAATCGGCGACGAGGCAGCGGGTGCGCAGCCGGCTGGCCGCGCGACCCTGTACGGGCAGGTGGCGCCTGCTCCCGTGGCCGGCATCCGGAAGATCTTTCGCACGTTCTGGCCCGCGACCCGGCCGTACCGGGGACGCCTGCTGCTCAGCTTGTTGCTGGTAGCCGTAGGTCCGTTCCTCGATACCGCGCAGATCTGGATGTACAAGCTGCTCATCGACGACGTCCTGGTCCCGCGCAACTTTGCCGCCTTCCCGCTGATTGCGGCCGCCTACGTCGGGATCGCATTGGCGCAGGGCGTCGGTTCGTTCTGTGATGAGATGCTGTCGACGTGGTTGGGTGAGCGGTTCGTGCTGGATCTGCGCACCCGGCTGTTCGATCATTTGCACCGGCTCCCGGTGGACTTCCTCGATCGCCGCCAGTTGGGTGACACGCTGTCCCGGCTGACCGGTGACATCGATGCGATCGAGGCGTTGGTGCTGTCCGGAGTGACTCGCACACTGGCGTATCTGTTCGAAATTCTGCTGTTCACCGGGGCGTTGTTCTATCTGAACTGGCGGCTGGCACTCGCGGCCATGCTCGCCGCGCCGGTGTTCGCGCTGGCCGCGCGATACTTCTCCGGACGGATCAAGGATGCCTCCCGGGAGCAGCGGCGGCGTTCGGGTTCGGTTACTGCGGTCGCCGAGGAAAGCCTGGGCAATGTAGCTCTGGTACAGGCCTACGACCGCCACACTGCCGTGACCGAGTGGTTTCACCAGGAGAGTGCCAGCCGGTTCGTCGCGGAGATGGCCGCGACCCGGCTACGCGCGTTGTTCCGGCCCTTGACTGAACTACTCGAGGTCGTCGGCGTGGTGGCGGTGATGGGCATGGGCGTGTGGGCACTGCAGCACGATGAAATCACCTTGGGTGGGCTGCTGGTGTTCCTGACCTACCTCACCAGGCTTTACAGCCCGATCCGCGGCGCTGGCCGGCTGTCCAACACGGTGTACGCCGCCAGTGCCAGCGCCGAGCGCATCATCGACCTGCTCGGCCAGCAACCCGATATCCAGGAGCCGGCGCAGCCACGCAGCTTGCATAGTGCCCGCGGCAGGCTGGTTTTCCATGGGGTGAGCTTTTGCTATCCCGGTGCCGTCCGGCCCGCGGTCAAGAACATCACCTTCGCGATCGCTCCCGGCCAGACGGTTGCGCTCGTCGGTGCCAGTGGAGCCGGCAAGTCCACGCTGGGCAAGCTCGTGCTGCGATTCCATGATCCCGACACCGGCCGCATCACCCTCGATGGGTATGACCTGCGGAATCTCACGCTGACCGACCTGCGTAGCCACATCTCGGCCGTGCTGCAGGAAACGTTGGTCTTCGACGGCACTATCCGCGACAACATCCTGTGGGGCAAACCCGATGCCACCGACGCCGATGTCATGGCCGCAGCCACCGCAGCAGACGCGCACGAGTTCATTACCGCCTTACCGGAGGGGTACCAGACCCGCATCGGGCAACGCGGCAGGCTGCTGTCCGGTGGCCAACGCCAGCGCCTGGCCATCGCCCGCGCCATGATCCGCGACGCGCCTGTCTTGCTGCTCGATGAGCCGACCACTGGCTTGGACGCCGCCTCTACCCAGCGCGTTCTCGCTCCGATGCGCCGGCTGATGGCCGGGCGCACCACGTTGATCATCTCGCATAATCTGCTCACGGTCACTGATGCCGACCAGATCCTGTTCCTGCGCGACGGGCGGATCACCGGCGCCGGTACCCATCACGACCTCTTGGCCAGCAACGCCGATTACGCGCATCTGTACCGGCTGCACCATCAGCCTCGACTCCAGCCGGAGCTGATATGACCATCGCACCTGAACTCGTCGTACCTGCCACGGATGACCACGAAATGGATGGTCCTCCGGTGCATCCGCCGGGGCATCAGCTCGCGCCCGGTTATGTGGTGATCGAGCATGTTCGCCGCGGGGAGGATCTGGACTGCTACGAGGCCTGGAGTGGGCAGCGCTACTGCCGATGTTTTATCAAGACGCTGCGGCCCGATGCCGCCGCCGACGTGTCAGCCCGCCGCCACCTGGCGCGCGAAGCGCGCCTGCTGCTCTCGTTGACCCATCCCCATCTGGTTCGTGCCTACGACTACCTCAGCCCCGCGGACGGGCAGCCGCCGCTACTGGTCCTGGAAAACCTCACCGGCGCAACGTTGAGCTACATCCTTAATGGTGGCCGGGAACGTCTCAGTGTTTCCGACCTCGGCCACCTCGGCCAGCACCTGTGCTCGGCCCTGCGTTACCTGCACAGCCGCAACCACCTGCATCTGGACGTCAAGCCCAGCAATATTATCGCCAGCGACGGGGTAGCTCGCCTGATCGATTTAAGCCTGGCGCGCCGCCCCGGCCGCTGCGCAGCCGGTGTCGGCACACCTGGCTATATGTCACCCGAGCAGGTCTGCGGTGGCTACCTCGGCCCACCCGTGGACGTCTGGGGCGTCGGGTTGGTGCTCTATCAAGCCGCTACCGGACTCCAACCGTTCGACCTGCCCGACGGGTCTGCTTCCACTAGCTCGTATACCTCAACCATGGCGCGCTGCCGGACCCTGCTGTCCCGCCCCGCCCCCAAGGTCCGCGCGCGGCGACGGTTGCCCACCGGCGTGGCCGAGGTCATCGATGCGTGCCTGCATCGCGAGCCCGCGCAGCGACCCACCCTGGAACGTCTCGACGCTGCCCTCGCCAGCCTCACTGGCGCCGGCTAGCGGGTGCGAGGCGTCAGTGTCGGCGTTGGTATCTGCCGGTGAGCTGCGCCTGGGCCAGCACCTTGCCCGAGAGGGCATAGGGCAGATCCTTGCGCGGGCTGGCGCCTTCGGTCAGGCCGCTGGGCTCGGACAGGGCGAGCAGGGTGAAGATGTAGCGGTGGGCCCGGCCACGCGGCGGGCACGGTCCGGCCCAGTCGGTCCGCCCGTAGTCGTTCTTGCCGCCGATGGCGCCCGCGGGCACCTTCCCCTCTTCAAGCCCACCGCTGGCCGGGTCGAGGCCGAAGAGCACCCAGTACACCTGGGTATTCCCCATACTTCCCGGGCCGTCGGGATCCTCGAACACCAGGACACACTCCACGGTGCCGTCTGGGACGTCCGACCACTTCAGCGGCGGTGAGACGTTGTCGCCGTCACAGGTGTACTGGGTGGGGATGAATGCGTTGTCGGCAAAGGCTGGGCTGGTGAGTTTGAGCGCCATAGTGACCTGATCGTATCGGTCAGCCGGTGCGGATGCTGCCGATGAGCTGATCCAGGCGCTGGGCGGCTTGCGCAAGCGTTGCCGGTGCCAGGGTGGTCCAGGCCGACCCGTCCGGGCCCCGCAGTGGTTGCAGGGTGTACCCACCGCGCTCGGTCGCGAGGTAGACCAATGCGGCGCCCGCGGAATGCCGCGCGCCGTTGCGGTCCCGGCGGGCAGCACCGAATTTTCCGCCGCCTGGTTTTGGACCGCGAATCATGGCGGTGAAGGATCTTGCGTCGGCGGGTTTGACCCCGCCACGGACCAACCGATTTTCCAGCTGCTCCCCGGTTAGCCCGCGTTTGCCGTCGCCAGCGGGCTGCGCGAGCAGCGCCGAGGGCACTGACACCGACGATCCCGGCCCGGCGGGCTGAGCTGGCAGCTGCCGCGCGACCGTGGTGCACAGCTCGATGGCTGGGCCGGTGCGCACCAGCAGGTGATGGTCGTCGAGCAATGCCAGCACAGCCTGGTCACTTCGGGATCCGGCGAGTAACCGCACCCGATCGGCGCCGACATGTACCGATCCATTGATCTCGCGCTGGGGATTGGCTAATAGCCGCAGCGCGTCCGCTACTTCTGGTGCCGGGCCCCGGCGATCGGCCAGTCCCCGGGCCTGCAGGCCTTCGAGCGCGCTGGCTACCCGGACTCGACGCTCGTCCTCGGTCAGCTCTGGAAGGCCCGGCAAGTCCATGTTCCAGTGCCGGGTACCCAAACCCAAGAGATGCCAGACGCTGCGGTATTCCTCCAGGTTCAGCACGATCGCGCTCCCGCGCACGCCCGCCTCCGGCCTCAGTAGTCGGCGCCGATCACCGGTGGCGCGGTGGCCGGCAAGTCACCGACGATCGCGTTGGGGTCGTCGTGTAGCAGGTACTTGCTGCGGTGCTGGCGATCCGGTTCACCTTGCTGGCTTGGGCCACCCGCCAACGGTGGCCCGTAACTGGCGGCGCCACCGCCGCGTGCCATGCCGGTGCCGCCGCGGATGCCGCTCGTTTCCTCTGGGGGAGGTGGTGCGCTGGCGGTGGGTCGGGGGCCGAATTCCGTGCCCGGCCGCGGTCCGAACGCGACCTGGCTTGCCCGGTCGGCCCGGCGTGCACCGCCAGATCGTGCCTGCCTTGTTATGGCGCTGGCACTGGCAGCCGCACCGGCAGCCGGCGCGCCCAGCACAAGTCCCCCCTCCAGCGCCGGGTTGCCGGCCCACCGGCTCGGCGATGCGACGCTGCCTGCCCGCCCGGTGGACCCGCCCGGGGCCAGCTGCGAGACCGTGGCCGCCGGCGGGTTACTCGCTGGCCGGTTAGTTGCCCTCGGGTGGGCTGGCGGTGGCTGCGTGGCGGGTTGGCGAGCAGTCATCAGCTGAGCCGGCGCGCGGCCACCGGCTACCGCTGCCGTGGCGGCGACAGCGCCGATGGCGGGACTGGTCAGCGGTAGCGATCCGACGCTGCCGTCCAGCGCCTGCGGCGCGGTGAACGCCGGTGTCGAGTCGACGTTGCCGTTCGAGCTGGCCTGGTACACCCGCATCGCCTGGCGAGCCTGTTCGGCCGCATCCTGCTGGCTCGTTTGCTCCTTCTCCTCGTCGGAGGTAACGCCGGGAAACCAGTCCATTTTCTCCGCGATCCACTCACCGGGATCGCTGAAGAAGCCGACCGATGCCGGCGCTGGCGGAACGGGCGGCACGCTGTTCTTGGCGGTCACCCAGTAATCGGCCTGTTCCTGCGTCCGCTGCGCGGTAGCGTGCGCGATTTGCATCACGTCATCTATCCACGGCACCATCGCGCTGATCGCCGCTGCTGCGGCGTCCGCCGCTGCCCCCTGCCGGGTGGCGAGAATGGTGCCAAGCACCCTCTCTACGTAGGACCTGCCGGTCTCGCCGATCTCATTGCCCAGCTTGGTCCACTCTTGGCTACTCTGCTGCAGCGGCTCGGAGCCCGACCCGCCGTTGATCTGGTCGTAAATAACCTGGTGGCAGGTGTCGTCGTAGTTGAAGTTCGTCCCCATCGGCGCCGGCCCCCTCAACTCTTCAACGGCAAATTCATCAGCACCGCCGCAGCCACCTGCTTGCCCATATCGCACGACTGCTGCGGATTACTTCTGAGGTCCGGTGCTTCGTAAGTCAATGTAAAGCTTTGCCGCTCCGCTGGCTTGACGTCGATGTCGCAAATCGGAATATCCGCGTTCGTCCTTGTCGCAATAGCAGGATAACCCGCGACCTCAGTAAGTTCGAAAAACGGAAGGTTGCGATTCTTGTAGTAGACGACTTCCAGGGTTGGGTTATTGGTGAAGGTGCTAATATCGACCTTCCGGATCGCCTCTTGGCTACGCGTCGTGGTATTCCATTCGCAGGCGACCGTACCGAGTATAAAGTTGTACTGTCTCGGTGGAAGGCTAAGCCCAAACTGCGTCGCTTGCTGCGCGGTTAGCAGTTCGCAGGGCCGCCTCGCCAGTGCTGCG
>DASQVU010000026.1:0-5661 GCA_035640615.1 Pseudonocardiaceae bacterium | reverse complement strand
GGCCGTCGCGATCACACTCGATGCCGACGTGGTCGCCCGGCTCGATGAGCTGTTCCCTGCACCAGCGCCCAATGGCCCGAAGCCCGCCCCGGAGGCCTATGCGTGGTGATCGCCACGGCGACCCACCTGGCGTGTCGTGCGCTCGTGCCCGGTGTGTCGCAGGCCGATGTTCGGCGGGCGTGCGTACCTCACCACCTCAATAGCCGCACCGCCGGTCAGACTGACAGATCGTCCGGGTCGTCGGCATCGTCGCGCGCCAGGAACGTGGCCAGCGCCTCGACAGCGTCCTCGAACTCGGGGTGATCGTCGACGAACGCGCGCATCCGCGCCGCCAGCCATTCGACGCTGAACTGCTCGGTGGCGCGGCGGTCTTCGAGTTCTTCGATGCCGCGGTCGGTGAAGTACATCTCGACTCCTCCTTATCCGAGGGGCCTGCGCTAATGCCGGCTGGCGGATCCGGTGCGCGAACCGGGCACCAGCGCTCGACACACCGCGCAGGAGAGCACGACACACGGGGCGGGAGAGCGCGACACGCCGAGGCCGGGGCGGGAGATGGGAGGGTGAAGGGACGCGTTTAGGGCTCCAGCGCGGCCGCGATGAGTTCGCGCTGCTCCACCTCGTGCACCTTGGCCGACCCAGCGGACGGGGCCGCCATGGCGCGCCGAGATATCCGGCGCAACCTGTTCAGCCGCTCAGGCATCAGCTCAGGCAGGGCCAGCCCGTAGAACGGCCACGCGCCTTGGTTGGCGGGTTCCTCCTGCACCCAGCACAGGTCCGTGGCGTTCGGGTAGCGATCCAGCGCCGCGGCCAGCCGCCGCTGGGGCAGCGGGTAGAGCTGCTCGATCCGCACGATCGCGATGTCGTGGATACCCCGCAGCGCCCGGCCGGCATGCAGCTCGTAACTGATCTTGCCGCTGCACAGCAGCACCCGCTGCACCGCGGATCTGTCGGTGATGGTCGGGTCGTCCAGCACGGATGCGAAGCGCCCTGAGGTGAAGTCCTCGACCGGGCTCACCGCCGCCTTCAGCCGCAACATCGACTTGGGGGTGAACACCACCAGCGGCCGGTGCACCCCATCCAAGGCATGCCGGCGCAGCAGGTGGAAGTAGTTCGCCGGGGTGGAGGGCTGCGTCACGGTCATGGAGCCTTCCGCACACAGTTGCAGAAACCGCTCGATGCGCCCGGAGGTGTGATCAGGACCCTGTCCTTCGTGACCGTGCGGCAACAACATGACCACGTCGCAGCGTTGCCCCCATTTGGCCTCACCAGAGGAGATGAACTCATCGATCACCGCCTGCGCACCGTTGGCGAAGTCACCGAATTGCGCTTCCCACAGCACCAACGCATCGGGGTTCGCCACCGAATAGCCGTATTCAAAGCCCAGTGCTGCGAATTCAGACAATGCCGAGTCGTACGCCAGGAATTTCGCCTGATCCGGGGAGAGGTTCATCAGTGGCGTGTACTCCGCGCCCGTCTTGCGATCGATCAGCACCGAATGCCGTTGCACGAAGGTGCCACGCCGGGTGTCTTGACCGGACAGCCTCACCATACGGCCGTCCAGGCAGACTGAACCGAGTGCTAGTAGCTCGGCGAAGGCCCAGTCGATGCCGCCTTCTCGGGCCATTTTCGCTCGCTTCTCCAGCACCGGCCGGACGCGGGGATGCGGGGTGAAACCTTTGGGCAGGTTGACGTGTGCATCGGCGATGCATTCAATGACGCTGACATCGACTCCGGTGTCCAACCCAGTGGGCACGACCTGCTCGGCTTCCACCGACTCGCTAGGCGCAACAGCGGTCTTTTCGAGTTCGCGCACCTCGTTGAACACATGCTCGAGCTGTTGCGCGTAATCTTTCAGTGCCCGCTCGGCCTCCTCCACAGAAATGTCGCCGCGGCCGATGAGCGCCGCGGTGTAGCCTTTGCGGACCGACCGCTTGCTGTCGATAATGTCGTACATCTTTGGTTGGGTCATCGACGGGTCGTCGCCTTCGTTATGGCCCCGGCGGCGGTAACAGATCATGTCAATCACGACGTCTTTGCGGAACGCCTGCCGGTAATCCACTGCAAGCTTGGCCACCCAAACACAGGATTCGGGGTCGTCACCGTTGACATGGAATACTGGCGCACCAATCGTCTTGGCCACGTCGGTGGGATACTCGCTGGACCGGGCATATTGCGGCGCGGTGGTGAACCCGACCTGATTGTTCACGATCACGTGCACTGTGCCACCAGTCCGGTAGCCGCGCAGTTGTGACAGGTTCAACGTCTCCGCCACCACGCCCTGCCCGGCGAAGGCGGCGTCGCCGTGCAGCGCGACCGGCAGCACCGTGAAACCCTCTGGCCCCTTGTCGAGGAGGTCCTGCTTGGCGCGGGCGATGCCTTCGAGCACCGGGTCCACGGCCTCCAGGTGCGACGGGTTCGAGATCAGCGAAACCTTCGTCTCGCCCTCGCCGAACATCCGGTAGTACTTGCCTTCGGCGCCCAAGTGGTACTTGACGTCGCCCGAACCGTGTGCCTGGCCGGGATCCAGGTTGCCCTCGAACTCGCGGAAGATCTGCGAGTACGGCTTGCCCACCAGGTTGGCCAGCACGTTGAGCCGGCCGCGGTGCGGCATGCCGAGCACCACCTCGTCCAGCCCATACTCGGCAGCCTTGTCCAGCACAGCATCCAGCAGCGGGATCACCGTCTCGGCGCCTTCCAGCGAGAACCGCTTCTGCCCGACGTACTTGGTCTGCAGGAAGGTCTCGAACGACTCCGCGGCGTTGAGTTTGGACAGGATGTATTTCTGCTCGGCGCGGCTGGGTTTGTCGTGCACCCTTTCCACGCGTTCCTGCAGCCATCGTCGCTCGTCGGGTGCGGAGATGTGCATGTACTCCACGCCGATGTTGCGGCAGTAGGCGTCGCGCAGCACACCCAGGACATCGCGCAGGTGCATATGCGAGCGCCCCGCGAACCCACCGACGGGAAATTCCCGGTCCAGATCCCACAGCGTGAGGCCGTGGCTCAATACGTCGAGGTCGGGGTGTCTGCGTTGCCGGTAGTTCAGCGGGTCGGTGTCGGCCATCAAGTGCCCGCGGGTGCGGAACGCGTCGATCAGTTCCAGCACCCGGGCGGTCTTGTCGACCGCACCTTCGGGAATGTCCTGCACCCAGCGCACCGGCTCGTACGGGATCCGCAGCGAAGCGAATATGCCGTCGTAGAAGCCGTCTTCACCGAGGAGCAGCTCGTGCACCCGGCGCAGGAACTCGCCGGACTCCGCGCCCTGGATGATGCGGTGGTCGTAGGTGGATGTCAACGTGATGATCTTGCTGATCGCCATGTCCGCGAGCGCCTGGTCGCTGGCGCCCTGGAAGGCCGCCGGGTATTCCATCGCCCCGACGCCGATGATCGCGCCCTGCCCGGACATCAACCGGGGAACAGAATGGTTGGTGCCGATGGTGCCCGGATTGGTCAGTGAGATGGTGGTGGCCGCTAGGTCCCCAGCGGTGAGCCTGCCCTCGCGGGCCTTGCGGATGACGTCCTCGTAGGCCTGCCAGAACTGGGCAAACGTCATCGCCTCACAGCCCTTGATCGAGGCAACGACGAGGCTGCGGCCTTTGCTGGTCTTGAGGTCGATCGCCAGGCCCAGGTTGACGTGCTCGGGCGCCACCACCGCGGGCTTGCCCTGCTTGTCGGTGGTGAAGTGGCGGTTCAGCTGAGGGTAGTCCGCCAGCGCCCGCACCACGGCGAATCCGATGAGGTGGGTAAAGCTGACCTTTCCGCCGCGGGTCCGCCGGAGGTGGTTGTTGATCACGATGCGGTTGTCGACAAGCAGCTTCGCCGGCACCGCACGCACGCTGGTGGCCGTCGGCAGCTCTAGCGAGCTCTCCATGTTCGCCACCACCCGGGCAGCTGCCCCGCGCAGTGGCATGGTGGCCTCGTGCTGGAGTTCGGGCTGCGCAGGGATGGATACCGCGGTCCGATCCTTGGTGATGTGCGATGTAGCGCCGTTGTCGCCAGGTGGCCGGTAATCAGCGAAGAAGTCATGCCACGAGGTGTCCACCGCCGAGGGGTCGGCCAGGAACTGTTCGTACATCTCCTCGACGAGCCACTCGTTGGGGCCGAACTCGACGGGGGGATCGTTGCGGGACACTGCTGGACGTCGCCTCTATCCGTTGAAGTGCAGGGTCTGCTCAGGGTGACTGAGGCTGGCATCCAGGCTAGTACCCGTTTCCGGAGACGGGGTGTACGGCAACGCGTCGTGTTGGTGACAGCGATCACCGCCGTGACGACCGGCCAGGTCAGCCCGAAGCCAGTGGGACCCCGTCTCGACAGCCTCTTCATCCCGGACAACACCATCATCCAGCCACCGACTAGGCGGCCCCCACGCCCAGTGGGGGTCCGTCTGGGGAGCCGGCGGCCCAGAGGCGGGCGTAGGAACCGTGCATGGCGAGCAGCTCCAGGTGGTGGCCCTGTTCCACGATCCGGCCGCCGTCGAGCACCACGATCCGGTCGGCCTTGGCCGCGGTCGCCAGCCGGTGCGCGATGACGACGGTCGTGCGCGGCGCGGCGAGCCGGTCGGTGGCCGCCAGCACCGCCGACTCGGTGGACGGATCCAGCGCCGCGGTAGCCTCATCAAGTAGCAGCACGTCGGGGTCGACCAGCTCGGCCCGGGCCAGCGCGATCAGTTCTCGCTGCCCGGCCGACAGGCCCTGCCCGCGTTCGCCGACCGGCTGGCGGAACCCGTGTGGCAGCGCTGCGATGGCGGCCAGCGCCCCGACCCGGCGGGCCGCTGCCTCCACTTGCGCCGGCGCCGCCCCTGGCGCACCGAAGCTGATGTTGGTCGCGATGTCGCCGCTGAACAGGTGGGGCTCTTGCGGCACCACGCCCAGCCGGTAATGCAAAGCCGCCGGGTCGAAACGGCGCACATCCACCCCGTCGATCAGCACGGTGCCGGCCGTCGGGTCGTAAAACCTGGCGAGCAGTTTCACGACGGTGGACTTGCCGGCTCCGGTGGCCCCCACCAGCGCGACGGTCTCACCGGGCGCGATGTGCAGCGAGACCGCGGTCAGGGCGGGTGTCGCCGAGCCGGGGTAGCTGAAGCTGACATCGCGCAGCTCAATTTCACCGCGCAGCCGCCCCGGCACCGCTACCGCGTCCGCACCCGGCGCCGGCACCGAGATCGGTGTGTTGAGCAGTTCCCGGATGCGCCGCAACCCGACCGCGGCCTGCTGGTAGCCGTCGAAGACCTGGGACAGCTGCTGCACCGGCGCGAAGAACAGCCCGAGATACAGCAGGAAAGCAGTGAGCACGCCGGCACTGATGGTGCCGGTCGCTACCCGGAAGGCTCCGACGCCCAGCACAGCGGCTTGCGCCAGACCGGACAGCAGGGCGACGAAGGGGAAGTAGGTGGCGATGTAGCGCTGGGCGCGCAGCCGGCTGCGCCGGTAGGCATCGCTGCGCGCGGCGAAGTCCCGGGCGGAGCGTCGCTCCCGGGTGAACGCCTGCGTCACCCGCGCACCGGAGACGTTTTCCTGCAGATCGGCGTTTACCTCGCTGACCCGTTCCCGGGCCTCGGCGTAGGCGACCGAAGACAGCCGCTGGAACACCAGCGTGGCCGCGATCAACACCGGCAGGCCCAGCATAGCCACCAATGCCAGGGCGGCGTCGGTGATCAGCAGCGCG
>DASQVU010000025.1:0-4781 GCA_035640615.1 Pseudonocardiaceae bacterium | reverse complement strand
ACCGAACCGTCGGCAGCCGGGGCGCTCTTCGCGAAGCCCTTCGTACCTACCCTGATCTTGCCCGCCCGCGCTGGGGTGACGTCCTGGACGGACAATTGCTGGCGATCGGTTTCCCTGCCGTTTGCCAGGGTGACCAAGTAGGTGACGATCTGCTCGCCGGGCGTGCCGGGATCCTCGACGACCACACTGCCGGCCGGCAACCCCGGATCTCGGACCTTCTTGACCGGAGGTTCGATCAGCCGCCGCTCGGTCCGTTGCTCGCTGCGTACCCGGGTGACCTCCACAGTCATGCCGGGAAGCACGGGCGAGGTGCGGCCCGGGGTGACAGTGTCCTGGTCGTGCAGCGGCACCCCGAGCTGAGTGAGCAGATCCCCTACCGACAGCGCGGTGGACTGGATCTCCTTCGGCGGTTGGCCGCCGTCGAGCAGAGTGATCGGTTTGGTGTTACGGACCACCAGAGCCATGCCCTCCAGCGGTATCCGCTTGGACGGGTTAGCCGACAGTTCCATGTCGGTCGAGTGCGGCATACCCACCTGCTGTAACGCCGTGTCCACGGTCAGCGCGGTGGTCCAGATTTCGTGCTGCGTCCCGTCGACGGTCAGTACCAGCGGCCGGCCGCGCGCGAGCACGATGTGGCTGCCGTCCTCAATAGGGCTGCTTGCGGTCGGGGCCAGCGCATCCTGGTCACCGACGTGCAATCCCGCGGACTCCAGCGCTCCCGCGACCGACGAAGCAAACGTATGGATGGTCCGCTGTTCATCGTCCACCGTGATGGTGACGGTTTTGTCCATGGCTAGCGCTGCGGCAGTACCGGCTGGCAGACCCAGGCCAAGAGCGACCAGGGCGCCCCGGACGAGCGTGCGTTTGGTCACGGATGTCCAGTCGTCGCAGGTCCGGGCAGGGGAAGCACGAGCACAGCCGGCAGAGCCGGCAGTAAGGCACCGACTGCACTCGTGCCGGGAGCTACCCCATCCCGGCTGACAGTCACGGAACGCTAACGGTTGGTTGCACAGTGTGCAAACATCCGTCAAGAGGTGTTGCCGAAATGGCGCTCAGGAGCGGCCAACGGTATCGGCTGCACCGAATCCGAAGACGCGTTCAGCGGTCGCGGAAATCGATGCCGCCAGCTCGGCCTCGTCCTGCCCGCGCAGTGCGGCTAGATCCCGGATGGTGTAGGGCAGGTTGACCGGTTCGTTCGCCTTGCCGCGGTGCGGATGTGGGGCAAGAAACGGCGCGTCGGTCTCGACCAACAGCTGCTCGTCGGGCACCAGCACGGCCGCCGCGCGCAACGCGCGGGCATTGCGGAAGGTCACCGTACCGGCGAACGACAGCACGTAACCGGCGTCCACGCAGGTCCGCGCCATCGCGGCATCCCCGGAAAAGCAATGAAATATCACCGTCGGAGGTGGCCTTTCCTCCTTGAGAATAGCCAGCACATCGGCGTGAGCGTCCCTATCGTGGATCATCAGCGGCTTGCCCACCCGCTTGGCCAGGTCGATATGCCAGCGGTATGCGTCGTGCTGAGCCGCGCGCGGCGAGTAATCCCAGTAGTAGTCCAGGCCGGTCTCCCCCACCGCGACCACCCTGGGCGCCGCCGCGAGTTGTTCCAGCTCGGCGCGGTCGTCGTCGGTCATCGTCGCGGTCCGGGTGGGGTGCAGCGCGACAGCCGCGAAGACCCGCTCATCCCAGCCCGCGGCCTGCACCACCCAACGCGCCGAGGCCATATCGTCGGCGACCGTGACCACCGCGGCGACCCCCACCGCCTCGGCCCGGTCCAGCACCGCCCGCACTCCCGCCGGATCGGTGGCACCGCAGGCATCCAGATGCGTATGCGCATCGATCACCGTCGCTGTCAACCGCGGCGGCGGTGGCGGCAATCCCCGCGTTAGTCCCATTCGGCGCTATAACACTGTTACGCACTCACGAAGCGGGCGCAATCGGGGCCCAGTCGGGGCCCGTTTGCGCCAGCCCCGGGTCGAGTTTGGGGAACAGGGGACTTGGTTTGGCCAGGGGTCGACCCACCTCGATGGGGACGCTCGCCCAGCGGGCCTGCTCAGCGGCGTAGTCCCCAGTAAGCACCAGGTAGTCCGGTCCGCCACCTTCGACGGCTTCGCTGACTTCCCGGATCTCGGGCTTGGCCGACCACACTCCGGTGCCGCCGAGCTGCTCGTGCACCCGCTGGGCAGCGTGCGGCAGGAACGGCGTGAGCAGCGTGTTGGCGTCGGAGACGACCTGCAGCGCGGTGTGCAGGATGGTGTCCCGCCGGGCCGGATCGTCGGCGCGCTTCCACGGTTCCTGCTCGGACAGGTACTTGTTTGCTGCGCTCACCACGCGCATGGCCTCGGTGATCGCCGCCTTGAACCGGTTGCGCTCCAGCAGCTCCCCAACGGTGTCGAAGGCCGCCCGCGAGGCGGCCAGCAATTCGGAATCAGCGCGCTGCAACGTTGAAGGCCGCGGCACCGCTCCGACGTTGCGGTGCGCCATCGAGATCGACCGGTTGACCAGGTTGCCCCACTCGTTGGCAAGCTCGAAGTTGATCCGGCGGACGAACTCCTCCCAGGTGAAGTCGGTGTCCTGGGTCTCCGGGCCAGCCACCGCAATGAAGTAGCGCAGCGTGTCCGGGCCGAACTCGCGCAGGAAGTCCCCGACGTAGATCACCGTGCCGCGCGAGGTGGAGAACTTCGAGCCGCTCATGGTGAGGAACTCACTAGAGACGATCTCCGTGGGCAGGTTCAGGACGCCGAACACACCGGGCTGGCCGCCCCGATCCCCGGCCCCGTTCTGGCCGAGCAGCGTAGCCGGCCAGATCACCGTGTGGAAAGTGATGTTGTCCTTGCCCATGAAGTAGTACGAGCGCGCATCGGGGTCGGTCCACCACTGCTGCCATGCATCAGGGTCCCCGGACCGGTGCGCCCATTCCACCGACGCCGACAGGTAGCCCATGCACGCGTCGAACCACACGTAAAACCGCTTCATCGGCGCGTCCCGCCAGCCGTCCAGTGGCACCCGCACGCCCCAGTCGAGATCACGGGTGATCGGGCGCGGGCGCAGATCGTCGAGCAGGTTCAAGGAGAACTTCAGCACATTGGTCCGCCACTCGGTGCGGCTGGCCAACCACGTGCCCAGCGCGCCGGTGAACGCCGGCAGGTCGAGGAACAGATGCTCGGTTTCCACGAACTGTGGAATCTCGCCGTTGATCCGGGACCGCGGATTGATCAGGTCTGCCGGATCGAGCTGGTTGCCGCAGTTGTCGCACTGGTCGCCGCGGGCGCCGTCATAGCCGCAGATCGGGCAGGTGCCCTCGATATAGCGATCGGGCAGGGTGCGCCCGGTGGACGGGCTGATCGCACCAAGCGTGGTTCTCGTCAGGATATAGCCGTTGCGGTACAGCGCGAGGAAGACATCCTGCACCACGCGGTGGTGGTTGGCCGTGCTCGTGCGAGTGAACAGGTCATAGGACAGCCCCAGACCCTGCAGGTCAGCCACGATCATCCGGTTGTACTTGTCGGCGAGCTCACGGGGCGTGACGCCCTCCGCGTCGGCCTGCACCTGGATCGGCGTGCCGTTCTCATCGGTTCCCGACACCATGAGCACCCGGTTGCCGGCCATCCGCTGGTAACGCGAGAAGATGTCCGATGGGACACCGAAACCGGAGACGTGGCCGATGTGCCGCGGTCCGTTGGCATAAGGCCACGCGACCGCGGTGAGTACGGGTGCATTCATGGCGCCCAGCCTATGGGGCAACCGCGATCGAGTTCCCGTGGGGATCAACATAGGCTGACGTGAGATGTCGACACTCAGTGCGCTGCGCGCCGCGGTCGGCATCGCCTCCAGCCACCGTAAAGATGCGGCGTCTGCAACGCATCGTGACTGCGCATAGGTAACTGATCGTAGTACGGTGCGGGGCTGGCTATGGATTTTACGATCGTGGTCATGGTGGTTGCCGTGCCTGACGCCGGTGCCGTCGCCGCACAGCTGCGGGTTCAGCGTTTTCGTCGCGAGCGTGGAACGGTTCGTTGAGCATCCACGGCGGAGGCGGGCGGGGTGGGGATTCCGGCCCCGCTGGATGCGTCGGGGCAAGCTGAGTTGATAAAGCGGTGGGCGAGGGCGTTGCTGGCGACTGCTTACGTGCCGGCGTCCTCAATGGAGATCCAGCGTTTGTTGGAAGAGGCTGCTCTCTGTTGTGGTGAGCATCCTTCGGGCCGAAAAGTTCTGCCCGGATCCAGCCCGCGACGTTGGTGAGCGGTTGGCCAGGGGTATCCAGATCGGGTGCCGGTCGGCGTGTTGGACACTACGGCAGGTCAGGCCACGGACAACGTACGGGCACTTGCCAAGATGGGCGTCGCCGTTGTGTTACTCGGATTCAGCGGGGTCGGGCACCTGATCTAAACCAGCCGCTCGGGCTGCAGATGGTCCTTTAGGTGGAGAGGTGGCGCCAGAGGAACTCGTAGGCTAGGGCGGACATGAAGGCGGCTTGCTCGTTATCCGCCGCGCCGCCGTGACCGCCTTCGATGTTCTCGTAATAGGTGACCGGCAGGCCGTATTCATGCATCCGAGCTACCATTTTGCGGGCGTGGCCGGGGTGCACGCGGTCGTCGCGGGTGGAGGTGGTCAACAGCGTCGGCGGGTATTGGCGATCGGCGCGCAGCTGGTGATACGGGGAGAAACGCAGGAGGTACGCGCGGTCGGCCGGGTCATCGGGATCGCCATACTCGGCCATCCACGAGGCACCGGCCAGCAGCGTGTGGTATCGCAGCATGTCCAGCAGCGGAACTGCAGCG
>DASQVU010000024.1:0-4944 GCA_035640615.1 Pseudonocardiaceae bacterium | reverse complement strand
CAGCGCGACCAACGCCGCTGCGGAAACTCCGAGCAGTCCCAAAAGCGCGCCGAGCGGGCGATCACCACGGTGCCAGCGCAGCGCGGCCACCGCGACCCCGGTGACCAGGGCAGCACCCGCGGCCCAGCCCAGGGAGCGATCCGACGCCAGCCAGCCCAGCACGAACGCGACCGCCGGCGCGCTAGCGTCCAGCGCCGCGCGACGACCACCGAGCAGTGCGGCGAGACGTTCATCGGGCACCGCTTCAGGGTGCCTGACTCACCGCCTGCCATCGAGACATAACCGCCCCGGACCGCGCTACAACGCGTCACAGAATGCACACGAAATGTGATCGGATATCCCTGAGCTAGCGGAAGCGCGAACCGAACGGACGCCACGAACGCTACGGTGGGATAGGTACGCCTGCCCTACCCCAGTTGAGGCCCTCTATGACAGCGACCTCAGAGACACCGCCAGATACCACCCGACTGCTGTACGACCTCGAGCCGGTGGTCACCGAGAATCTGCATCGACACCTCGCCGCTGCCAAAGAATGGATGCCGCACGAGTACGTGCCATGGAGTCTGGGCCGCGACTACGCCGACCTGGGCGGCCAACCCTGGGACCCGGAGCAATCGCGGCTATCCCCGATTGCTCGCACCGCATTGGAGGTCAACCTCCTCACCGAGGACAACCTGCCCAGCTACCACCGGGAGATCGGGCGCACGTTCGGCCGCGACGGCGCCTGGGGTACCTGGGTGCACCGGTGGACCGCCGAGGAGGGACGGCACGCGTACTGCATCCGGGACTACCTGCTGGTGACCCGCGGGGTCGATCCGGTAGAGCTGGAGCGAGCCCGGATGCAGGTCATGCAGACCGGCTACGACACCCAGGAAGCGCCGTTGCTGCGCGTCCTGGCCTACGTCTCCTTCCAGGAACTGGCCACCCGCATCTCCCATCGCAACACCGGACGCCACGCCGGAGACCCCATCGCCGAACGGCTGCTGACCCGCGTGTCCACCGACGAGAACCTGCACATGGTCTTCTACCGTAACCTCGTCAAGGCCGCCTTGGACCTCTGCCCGGGACCCACCCTGCGGGCGGTGACCGACGAGGTCATCGGCTTCAGCATGCCCGGCATCGTGATCCCCGGCTTCGCCCGGAAAGCCGCGCAGATCGCCAAAGCCGGCATCTACGACCTGCGGATCCATCATGACGAGGTGGTCATGCCGCTGCTGCGCCACTGGGCGGTGTTCGAGCTGGAAAATCTCGACGCGGAAGGCGAGAAGGCCCGCGTCGAGCTCGCCGAGTTCCTCACCCAACTCGATCGCCAGGCCAGCCGGTTCGAGGAGCGCCGGGCGCAGGCCCGAGCGGGGGTGGCCGGCCAGTAGTTCAGCCTCCGCGGGCTTCCCGTCGCTCTGGAGTGACACGGGTCAGGCGGCGCTGCGCGCGCTCGAGTTCCTCCAGTGCGTCCAGCTCAGCGGCGCGTTCCGGCGTCGGAGCGGTACCCCCGAGGTGGGCCGGCAGCCACCAGGGATCGCTGTCGTGCACTACCGGGTAGCGCGCGCGGGTGGCGTCGAGCAAGGCGTTCATCACCTCGACGAGTCGGGCATCGGCCGCCGCGCCACGGCCAGGCTGCAGCGGTGGCCCGATGGTGATGCTGACCGGGATGTGCCGCGCAGCAGAGATACTGGGCCTGCGCCCCTTCGTCCAGATCCGCTGGCTGCCCCACAGCGTCATGGGAATCAGCGGTACCCGAGCCAACAATGCCATCCGGTTTGCACCGGACTTGAACTCTTTGAGGCAGAAGCTGCGGCTGATGGTTGCTTCCGGAAAGATCCCCACCAGCTCCCCGGCCCGTAGCGCTTCGATCCCGGCCCGGAACGCAGCCGCGCCGGCGGCGCGGTCGACCGGGATATGGTGCATCGCCCGCATCAACGGTCCGGTGAGCCGGCTGGTGAATACCTCCTCCTTGGCCATGAAGCGCACCAGCCGCCTGTGCTCGCGCCAGAACGGGGTGCCGGCCAGCGCGAAGTCGAGGAAACCGGTGTGGTTCATCACCACCACTGCCCCACCCGTCGCCGGGATGTGTTCTTGACCGGCGATGTCCAGGCGGAGATCCAGCGCCCGGAACAAGGCCGCCACGGCATGCGCGACGCAGCGGTAGGGCCGATCGGTCACCGGCTCACGCTACCTGCCACTTCGACGCGACCGGGCCGCATCCCCTGGCGACGAGGAGACACGGCCCGAAAGAGTTTTCCGGCGGGCTAGGCGGTAGCAGGTTGCCCACTCGCCGCCCGGAACAGGCCGCAGCCGAAGATGAGGGTCGCCAAGGCGGTGACCAGGTGCAGGAAGTTGTCTCCCGAGGCGCCGTTAGGGATGGACAGCAAGGAGAAGTAGCCCATAAAGCCCAACACGGTGGCCAGTGCAAAGGTACCGCCGAGCGATGTTGAGGCCTTCCGCGCCCGCCGGAGTGAGCGCAAAGGCCGCCAGCAGCCAGAACGCACCCAAGCCAAGGTGCACGATGTTGTGGAACGGGTTCACCATGAAATCCCGAACAGCGCATGGTTGGTCATCTCGGTGAAGCTGGCGAAACCCGTGATGAAGAATCCGAGGATTCCCGCGACGACGTAGATGGTGCCCGCAGTCAGCGAATAGCTCTGCTCGGGCGTCCTGGGCGCCCGAGGACGGCGCTATCACTGGCGGCGAGTGCTCTGTGACCGCTCATGCCGGACCTCGCTCGGCCGTGGGAATTGCAGAGGGGCTGGGAGACGCGAGCAGCCGGCTCAGCCCACTGCGGTCCCGACCGCGTTGCAGGGCATGAACGGCGCGAGCCCGGCCTTCCGTGGCCAGACGGTGTACCGCCGCGGCGGCCGGCCCTCGATACGCGCCGGTTCAGGGTCTTCCCACCGGTCGCTGACCGATCCGGCGCCGCGCAGCCGTTGCAGGATCGGGTAGACACCACACGCCCGCCTGTTTCCCGACAGGGAGACATATCGGGGTGAAGAGGGGCCTCTTCACCCCGATATGTCTCCCTGTCGGGGACAACGGGGACGGGAGGTGGTGGCGATACGCGCGGTCAAGATGGCCGCGGAGATGCCGAAGAGCACCACGGTCACGCCCAGCCAGTGCAGGAGGAACGGCCGATCCGACAACCCAGAGGCGGCGTGGAATTCGGTGGGCAGCCGCAGGATGAGCGGGGACCACACCAGCAGCAGTAGCCCGGAGACCAGCGCAGGTCCCCGCCAGTAATTCAGCCATCGCACGCCGCCGACGGTGGCTAACCGGGGACGGCGGCGCAGCAGCATGACGAGCACCGCGTCCAGCCCGGCGTAGCAGGGGAACAGCACCAGGTCGTGCACCACCGCACTGCCGACGAACCAGGCACCGATCCCGACCGGATTGCCGGCCAGCAACCGGATGGCGGCGTAACCGGCGATGGTGAAGCTGGCCAGCAAGGCCAGCAACTGGACTGACGCGCGCCGGCCCATCCCGCTCACCCCTCGAGGAAGGTCATGCGGGTGACCCATTTGGTGTTGTGCACGCCAGGCACGGCGGGCACCACAATCCGGGCCGGGAAGCCGTGATCAAGCGAGAGGTCCGCACCGTTGACCCGCAGCGCGAGTAGGGCGTGGGCAGCCCGGACCTGCCCAGCGGACAGGGTGACCGTGCCGAAGCCACCACCGCGCTGCAGCGACTCGACGAACAGCCGGTCATCAGGCCCGGCGCCGACGAGCTCGGCGAGGTCGGCCAGCCGCACGCCGGTCCACGCCTGTACACCCGTGGACCAGCCCTCCACGCACGCAATTGGCAGTCTGGCGGTGTACTGCGGCAGGCCGAGCAACTCCTCCCGCGATAACGATCTCGAGACCGCACCGTTGAGCTCCAGGCGCCAGGAGTCATCGACGGGTGCGATGCCGGCCATGGCAGCCGTCTTGTTCACCTGGAAGTCGTTGGGACCCAGCCCCAGACCCAGGCCGCGCGGGGCAAGCAGGGCGGTCGACCGCGCTGCTCCGCCGATGGTCTGGCCCACGGACAGCCCCAGCAGGGCCAGCGAGCTGAGCGCGACCATGCCCAGCGCACCGCGCCGCGAGATAGTGGGCGGAGCAGGGTCAGCAGACACCAGATGATCAGGGTCGGGTGGTTCCGGGCGGGTGGCCGACAGCGGTGTCCGCAGCTCGCGGAGCAGGCTGCGAGCCCGCAACGCGGTGACCATGCGGCGCAGCCGAAACGCCACATGCACGACGAACGCGGAGATAAACACCCAGGCCCCGTAGTAGTGTGCCTGGTAGAACACCACCGGGAAGGCGTAGTAGTACTGGATGTTCATCACACCCGTGACCAGCTCGAACATCGCGCCACCGACAAGCAGCAACAGCGCGGCCCGGTCCAGTAGGTGGACCAGTGACCGCGCCGGCGGCCATTCGAACAGCTTGGGCAGCACCGACCACAGCTTGGCCAGCACGATCGGTATGAGGACCAGGCCGAGCGTGACGTGCACACCTTGGTTCACCCAGTACAGCCACGATGGGCTGGCCGGCCAGCCGGGCAACCAGGAACCGAGCAAGCCCTTGTTCGGGGTGGTGTCGTTGCCGGGCGCCAGGTTCGGGTCATAGGCGGCGTAGGACGCCAGACCGGTGACGAACATCAGCGTGATACCCGGCAGCAGTATTAGGCTGAACACCGAGGTCAGCCATGGGCCACGCAGCGGGCTACGCCAGAACCGCGGCCGGAACGGGCCCGGCGGGGGATGTTCGGCGGCCCGGCGGACCCACCGATCCAGCACGCTCACGCTGTCACGCTAGCCCCGTCGGCAGCCTGCCGGGGCCTACCGTCCATCGACGTGACCCAGCTCGGCGAAACAGCGGCCGGCACGGTGGCGGTTCGGATGCTCCCACGTCGAAGACCGCGGTCTAGTCGGGAGTTACCAGCGCTCACCCAGCGCAGCCGGACCAGCGGCGACCG
>DASQVU010000023.1:0-5833 GCA_035640615.1 Pseudonocardiaceae bacterium | reverse complement strand
GCGCTGCTGATCACCGCTGCGGTCGGCGCCATGGTGCTGGCCTACGCCGAACGCACCAAGCAGGGCAGGCTGACCCAGCGCGAGCAGGCGGAGGCCCGGTTCCGCGGTACGCATCCGTCCCCGCTACCCGGCCCCGGTGTCTTCGCCACCCTCAACTCGGTGGCCACCCCGGCCCTGCTGCCGGACGGTTCGCCGGCGCCGCAGTCGCGATCTGAGTTGCTTGAGTCGACCGCGTCCGACCGCCTGGACGCCGACATGCGCAGTGTCGTCAGCGCCGGGGTGGAACCCGACGCCCGGGCCCTGCGTGGACCGGTGCCCCCACCCCCAGCGGACGAGGAGAGCGGGTGAACCCCACGTACTACCTGTTGCTGTCGGCGCTGCTGTTCACCATCGGCGCCGTCGGTGTTTTGGTGCGCCGCAATGCGGTGGTGGTGTTCATGTGCATTGAGCTGATGCTCAACGCGGTGAACCTGAGCTTGATCACGTTCGCTCGGATCAACGGCACGTTGGACGGGCAGATTATGGCGTTTTTCGTGATGGTGGTGGCGGCTGCCGAGGTGGTGGTGGGTCTGGCCATCATCATGGCGATCTTCAAGACGCGCCGATCGGCCTCGGTCGACGACGCCAACCTGCTCAAGTACTGAGGGGACGCAGTGGGCGAGGTCTTGGCAGCACCTCTGGCGGTCACTGGGGGCACCGCGCAATATGCCTGGCTGCTCGTGGTGTTGCCCGCCTTCGGCGCGTTCGTGTTGCTGGTCGGCGGGAGGCGTACCAATGCCTGGGGGCATCTATTGGGCTGCGCGACGGTGCTCACCGCCTTCGTTTACGGGGTGGCGGTGTTCGCCGAGTGGCTGGGTTACGACGCGTCGCAGCGAACCCAGGAACTGGGCAGTGGAACCTGGTTCGCGGTCAACGCCCTGCAGGTCAGCTACGGCCTGCGGCTGGACCCGCTGTCGCTGACCTTCGTGCTGCTCATCACCGGAGTCGGGGGCCTGATCCACCTCTACTCGATCGGGTACATGGAGCATGATCCCGGGCGGCGCCGGTTCTTCGGGTACTTCAACCTGTTCATCACGGCGATGCTCATCCTGGTGCTCGCCAACAACTTCGTCACGCTCTACCTCGGCTGGGAAGGCGTGGGTCTGGCCTCCTACCTGCTGATCGGCTGGTACCAGGATCGTCCCAGTGCCGCGACGGCGGCGAAGAAGGCCTTCCTGATGAACCGGGTCGGTGACGTCGGCCTGGCCATCGCGATCTTTTTGATCTGGCGCTCGCTGGGCACCGTGCGGTTCTCCGAGGTCTTTCCCCGCGCCGGGGAGATAGGTGGGCCGACCCTGCTGGCGATCACCCTGCTCCTCCTGCTCGGGGCCTGCGGTAAGTCCGGCCAGTTCCCGCTGCAAGCCTGGTTGCCCGACGCGATGGAAGGCCCGACTCCTGTCTCGGCGCTGATCCACGCCGCGACGATGGTGACCGCCGGGGTCTACCTGATCGCCCGGTGCAGCCCGCTGTACAACCTCAGCGCCTCCGGCCGGCTGGCCGTCGCCGCGGTCGGGACGATCACCCTACTGATCGGGTCGATCATCGGGTGCGCCTACGACGACATCAAGAAGGTGCTGGCCTACTCCACGGTCAGCCAGATCGGGTACATGATCCTCGCGGTCGGGTTGGGCCCGGCCGGTTACGCGCTGGGCATCGTGCACCTGCTCACCCATGGCTTCTTCAAGGCGGTGCTGTTTCTCGGTGCGGGCGCGGTCATGCACGGCATGCACGACGAGATCGACATGCGCCGGATGGGCGGGCTGGCCAAGCATCTGCCGATCACCTTTGCCCTGTTCAGCACCGGTTACCTGGCCCTGATCGGTTTCCCGTTCCTGTCGGGGTACTACTCCAAGGACGCGATCATCGAGGCGGCCTTCGGCACCGGCGATGCCGGCACCCTGTTCGGTGTCATCGCGCTGCTGTCGGCTGGCCTGACCGCCTTCTACATGACCCGGCTGATGCTGATGACGTTCTTCGGTGAGGAGCGCTGGCGCACCTTGCGCGCTGCTGACGGCCAGGAATACCACCCGCACGAGTGCCCGCCGGTGATGTGGGTGCCAATGGTTCCACTGGCTATCGGATCCCTGATCGCCGGTCTCTTCCTCGCCTCGGGAGAGCGGTTGGCGCGCTGGCTGGAGCCCTCGGTGGGGGTATTGGTGCCGGTGGAGTCGACCACCACGGCGGTTGCGGTGCCGCTGTTGACAGTATTGGTATCCGCAGCCGGTGTTGCGGTGGCCTGGTTCGTCATCGGCCGCAATCCGGTACCGGTCGTCAAACCCGAGCCTGTCTCGCTGCCGGTGGCGGCCGCCCGAGCCGACCTGTACGCCAACGCGATCAACGAGGCGATCATCGCGCGCCCGGGTATCTGGCTGACCCGGGCGCTGGTGTTCGTGGACAACAAGGGCATCGACGGGATCGTCAATGGCACCGCGGCGCTGCTGGGCGGCACGTCCGGCCGGCTGCGCCGGTTGCAGACCGGGTTCGTGCGTAGTTACGCGTTGGGCATGCTCGGCGGCGGCATTGTGGTGATCGCATTCCTGGTGGCGGTGAGCTACGCATGAGCGGCGGATTGCTCCTGGCCATGTTGCTGCTGCCCATGCTGGGTGCTGCGGTAGTGGCTCCAATGCGCACGGCCCCGGTGGCGGCCAAGGGAACTGCGCTGCTGTTCGCGCTGGTGGAGCTGGTGCTGGCCGGCGTGGCCTGGTCGGCTTTCCAGCCTGGTGGGGGGCGGCTGCAACTGACCCTTTCGGTGCCGTGGATCCCGGCGTTCGGCACCCGCTTCGCGCTCGGCGTCGACGGCATCGCCCTGGTGATGGTCGCGCTGATCGCCGTGCTGGTACCGATCGTGATGGGCTCCTCGTGGGCGGAGAAGCTGCCCGAGGGCCGCACCCCGGCGGGTTTCTACGCGATGCTGCTGGCGCTGGAGTCACTGCTGGTCGGCGTGTTCGTGTCCACCGACGTGTTCCTGTTCTACCTGTTCTTCGAGGTCATGCTGGCCAGCGTGATCGGCCTGTTCGTGGTCAGCGGGCGCCGGCTGGGCCATGGCACCTTCGACTGGTCCGCGTTGCAGCGCATTGCCGGAACCATCCCGACCAGCACGCAGATCTGGCTGTTCCTCGGTTTCTTCATCGCCTTCGCCATCAAGGCGCCGCTAGTGCCTTTCCACACCTGGCTGCCCGACGCCGGTGCGGAAGCCCCGGTGGGCGTCGGCGTACTGCTCGTCGGCGTGATGGACAAGGTCGGCATCTACGGTTTCCTGCGTTACTGCCTGCCGCTGTTCCCCGCCGCGTCTCGCACGCTGGCCCCGCTGGTGTTGGTGCTGGCCATCGCCGGCATCATCTACGCTGCGCTGCTGGCCGTCGGGCAGTCCGACATGAAACGGTTCGTGGCCTACACCTCGGTGGCGCACTTCGGGTTCATCGCGCTGGGCGTGTTCGCCTTCTCCACCCAGGCGCAGGCCGGTGCCGTGCTCTACATGGTCAACCACGGCATCTCCACCGGGATGCTGTTCATCGTGGTGGGCATGCTGATCGCTCGCGGCGGTTCCCGGCTGATCAGCGACTACGGCGGGGTGTCGGCGCTGGCCCCGATGCTGGCCGGAATGATGCTGCTGGCGGGGTTATCCGCACTGGCGCTGCCCGGTACCAACTCGTTCGTCTCGGAGTTCATGGTCTTGATCGGCTCGTACCCGCGCCAGCCGGTGGCGACGGTCATCGGCACCGCAGGCATCATCCTGGCCGCGCTGTACGTCTTGTGGTTCTACCAGCGGCTCATGCAGGGCCCGGTACGGGGCTCGGCGGTGACTGGAAACTTGATTGCCGGCTCAGCCGGCGCCACCCTGGACGGGCCTGGTGCCGCGACCGCGCCGGGGGTTGCTCCCCGGCATCAGATCCGGTTCCCCGACCTGTCGATCCGTGAGGTTGCGGTGCTGGTACCGCTGGTGGCGCTGATCTTGCTGCTCGGCTTCTTCCCGCAGCCGGTGCTCAATGTGATCACACCGTCGGTTGGGGCCACGGTCACCGAGGTCGGCCTGTCCGACCCAGTCGGGCAGGGAGGCAGCTGAGGTGCTCGGCTTTTTGCAGCAGATCCAGCATGTGTCAGCGCCGACGGTCGATTACGGGGCAATCGCGCCGATCCTGGTCGTGCTCGGCGGGGCCTGTATCTCGGTGCTGGTGGAGGCGTTCGTGGCCCGCCCGGGGCGGTGGTCGGCGCAGGTCGCGTTGACGCTACTCACCCTGGGCGCCGCCGGTGCCGCGCTGGGCATGCATTTGTATTCCCGAGGCATGACGAACGTGGTGACCCTGGCAGGGACGATCGCCGTCGACGGGCCCGCGCTGTTCTTGTGGGGGACCCTGCTGGCCTTGAGTCTGGGAGCGATGCTGCTCATCGCGGATCGCACGGTCGAGCCCGGCGGTGCCTTCACTCCGGACGCAGCGGTGCGCCCAGGCACCGCCGCTGACCGGGCCCTCATGGTGGGTACCCGGGCTGAGGCCACGATGCAGACCGAGGTGTTCCCGCTGTTCTTGTTCTCCCTCGGCGGGATGATGGTGTTCACCGCGGCCAATGACCTGCTCACCATGTTCATCGCCCTGGAGGTGCTGTCCCTGCCGCTGTACCTGATGTGCGGGATGGCCCGGCGCCGCCGGCTGCTGTCCCAGGAGGCGGCCGTCAAGTACTTCCTGCTCGGCGCGTTCTCCTCGGCGTTCTTCTTGTACGGCGTGGCATTGCTGTACGGCTACGCGGGCTCGGTGCAACTGGCCCGGATCGCCGAGGCGTCAGCGGGCACCGACCGGCCGGACACCCTGCTGTTCGGTGGGCTGGCGCTGCTGGTGATCGGGCTGCTGTTCAAGGGCTCGGTCGGGCCGTTCCACACCTGGACCCCGGACGTCTACCAGGGTGCGGCGACGCCGGTGACGGCGTTCATGGCGTCCTGCACCAAGGTGGCCGCCTTCGGCGCCATCCTGCGGGTGCTCAACGTGGGGTTCGAGGGCACCCGGTGGGATTGGCGGGGCCTGCTGTGGGGAGTGGCGATCGTGTCGATGGCGATCGGCGCGGTGCTCGGTCTCACCCAGACCGACATCAAACGTATGATCGCCTACTCGTCGGTGGCGCACGCCGGTTTCCTGCTGGTGGGGGCGATCGCGCTGACCGCCCAGGGGCTGTCCGGCACGATGTTCTACCTGCTCGCCTACGGCTTCACCACGCTGGCGGCGTTCGGCGTGGTCACCCTGGTCCGGGATGCGGATGGGGAGGCCACCCACCTGTCCCAGTGGGCCGGGTTGGCCAAGCGCTCCCCATTGACCGCCGGGGTCTTCGCGTTCCTGCTGTTCGCGCTTGCGGGTATCCCGCTGACCAGCGGGTTCACCGGCAAGTTCGCCGTGTTCAGCGCCGCGCTGGCGGACGGGATGGCGCCGCTGGTGGTGGTCGCGCTGGTGGCCAGCGCGGTCGCCGCGTTCTTCTACCTGCGAGTGGTCGTGCTGATGTACTTCAGCGAACCGGCCGCCGACGGCCCAACGGTGAGCGTGCCGGGCGCGTTCACCACGGCCGCGATCACACTCGGCGTGGTGATCACCCTGCTGCTCGGGGTGGTGCCCACCTTCGCCCTGGACTGGGCCGCGCTCGGCGCGTTCGCCTCCTGATCCGGGTATGAGCAGATCGACATCTGAGCAACTTGCCGGGGTGGAGCTGGCCGATCCGGAGCTGCGCGCCGTGCTCGAAGACGGTCTGAAGCAGGTCGAGGAACTGCTGCACCGGGAGGTGCAGAGCGAGTTCCGGTTCCTCACCGAAACCTCGC
>DASQVU010000022.1:0-12979 GCA_035640615.1 Pseudonocardiaceae bacterium | reverse complement strand
CGCACCTCCTGGGTGTGCCGGGATCCCAGCGCGCCACAGAATCCGCGCCCTGACCGCAGCAGTTCCAACAGCACCGCATCAAAGGCTGGTCCGTGATCCAGCAGGGCAAGCACGTCCACAGCCGTGAACTCCTTCGCCGCGGCGATCGCCGGCTCCAGCTCCGTCTCGGTGCGCACCGCCCACCCCAGCAGCTCGCACTGCGCTGCCAGCGCGGTCGCAATCGCCCCACCACCCACGATCAGCATGGTGGTGACCGGCACCCAGACATCGATCAATACCGGCGTACCCGCCACTTCACCTTGCTCGGTGGCCGTCGCACCGATCCGGGCCAGCTCCCGCAGCCGGGCCAGGACAACTTCGTCCACCTCCGCGGAACCGAGCGTGCCGACGACATCGGTCAGCCCAGCGCCGCTCGCTACCAGCACTGCCGACCCGTCGACCGTGGAGGCCAAGGCGCAAGGTTCCCCTTCGGCCAGCGAGGTCCCCAACGCGGCGGCGGCCGGAGTCGGCAGCGGGTGGCCCAGCAGCTGGGCGCCTCCACTACAAGCCAGGCCGGCGGCCAGCGCGTCTGGCTCGGTGACGTGCCCTTTCGCGGTACCGGGCACGGTGACCGCGGAGCTGAGCAACGGCAGCGCCACCGCATCCATGGTGCCTTCGAACACCGCACCGGCCCACTCTCCGTCGGCGGTGCCGGCTAGCAGTTGCCCGGTGGCGACGGTGCCGAAACCATGCCGTTCCAGCACTCGCACCACCCCGGAAGACCGGCCCTGTGCGGCCCAGCGGCGTAGCGCCTCACCGGCTTGCCGGCGCTGGCGGGTTTCTTCAGTGGTCACCGTGTCCATGCCGACTATGTTCCCAGAATGAACCGGAATTCAGCAGCCAACTAAGCGGCCCGCTAGATAGGGCTCGACCTGATCCATTGCCACCCGTTCCTGCGTCATGGTATCGCGCTCGCGGACCGTGACCGCATGGTCGGTCAACGAGTCGAAATCCACCGTCACGCAGAACGGAGTGCCGATCTCATCCTGGCGACGGTAGCGCCGCCCGATTGCTCCGGAATCGTCGAACTCAACGTTCCAGCACCGGCGCAGCACCGCGGCGAGGTCTCGGGCTTTCGGAGACAGGTCGGCATTGCGAGACAGCGGCAGTACCGCGACCTTCACCGGGGCGAGCCGCCGATCCAGCTGCAGCACCACCCGGCGATCCACCCCACCCTTGGCATTGGGTGCCTCATCCTCCGCGTAGGCATCGAGCAGGAAGGCCATCAGCGAGCGCGCCACACCAGCCGCCGGCTCGATCACGTAAGGGCGGTACCGCGAGTCGGTGGTCTGGTCGTAGTAGGACAGGTCCACCCCGGAATGGTTGGAGTGCGTGGTGAGGTCGAAGTCCGTGCGATTCGCGATGCCCTCCAGCTCACCCCACTGCTGACCGGACGAGAAACCGAAACGGTACTCCACGTCCACCGTCCGCTTGGAGTAATGGGAGAGCTTCTCCTTGGGATGCTCGTAGTGCCGCAGATTATCCCGATTGATGCCCAGGTCGGTATACCATTCGGTGCGGGTATCAATCCAGTACTGGTGCCACTGCTCATCACTACCCGGCTCGACGAAGAACTCCATCTCCATCTGCTCGAATTCACGAGTGCGGAAGATGAAGTTGCCGGGGGTGATCTCATTGCGGAAGCTCTTGCCGATCTGTGCGATACCAAACGGCGGCTTCTTACGGGAGGACATCAGCACATTCTGGAAATTGATGAAGATGCCCTGCGCGGTCTCCGGCCGCAGGTAATGCAACCCCTCCTCAGACTCCACCGGACCGAGGTAGGTCTTGAGCATCATGTTGAACTCACGCGGCTCGGTGTACTGGCCGCGGGTGCCACAGTTCGGGCAAGGGACCTCAGACAGGTCATCTTCGAGCACGTCATTGCCGGTGCGTTCGGCGTACTCCTCGGCGAGCTGGTCGGCCCGGTATCGCTTGTGGCAGCTCTGGCACTCGACCAGCGGGTCGTGGAAGGCCTGCACATGCCCGGAGGCGACCCATACCTGGCGAGGCAGGATGACCGAAGAGTCCAGGCCGACAACGTCGTCGCGGCCGGTGACCATGGCACGCCACCACTGGCGTTTGACGTTCTCCTTCAGTTCGACCCCGAGCGGGCCGTAGTCCCAAGCCGAGCGGGTCCCGCCATAGATCTCCCCGCTCGGGTACACGAAGCCACGGCGCTTGCACAGACTGACGACAGTCTCGATGCGATCAGCAGACACGGCGCTCAGATTAGCGATCGATGGATTCGGACCCCCGGTCGGCGTCGCCCACCGGGCGGGCAGATCAGGATCACGACGGGTTCCGGCAGGGGTGGGACAATGACGTTACCGAGTGGATAGGGGCCGGGCACCTACCATGGCTGGTGGTCCGGACCGAGCGAAGGAGACGGCATGGCGGGTGTAACCGCGGACGCGATACCGGACCCCACCCTCCCGGATTCCAGCCTCGACGACGAGCACTCACCCGGCCGACCAGCGCCTACGCTGGCAGCGAACCGCCCGCGGGCCAGCTTAGTAGCGGCCGGCGAGCTGTTGCGAGCGCTGTCGGCGCCGGTGCGGATCGCCATCGTGCTACAGCTGCGTGACCACGAGCGCTGCGTTCACGAGCTGGTCGACGCGCTGGGCGTCACCCAGCCGTTGATCAGCCAGCACTTGCGGGTGCTCAAGGCCGCCGGAGTGGTTGACGGGAAACGGCACGGCCGGGAGGTGGTCTACCGGCTGGTCGACGAGCATCTGTCGCATATCGTGGTCGACGCCGTGACCCACGTGGAGGAGGAATGAGCGCCCCCCGGCTGCGCTCGACCCGGCAGCGGACTGCGGTAGCCAAGCTGCTCGATGACATCGAGGATTTCCGGTCTGCCCAGGAGATTCATGAAAAGCTGCGCAGGCGTGGCGAGGGCATCGGTTTGACCACGGTGTACCGCACCCTGCAGTCGCTGGCCGAGGCCGGTGAGGTGGACGTGCTGCGAACCGCGAACGGGGAGGCCGTGTACCGGCGCTGCTCGTCGCACCATCACCACCACCTGGTGTGCCGGGACTGCGGGCGCACTGTCGAGGTCGAGGGTCCGACCGTCGAACGCTGGGCCGAGCAGATCGCCCAAGACCACGGCTTCACCGACATCACCCACACCGTCGAGATCTCCGGCCGCTGCCCGTCCTGCGCCACCGCCTGATTCCCCTTACCCCGCAGTCTGGATGCCGACTGCTGTTTTCGAGGCGGGATCAGGCGGGGAGCAGCTCGGTGCGGACTTGGGAGGCGGTGGAGACGACGAGCATCAGCAGCGTGCCCAGCGGCACGCTGTCTAAGCCGGCGGCTGGGAAGGCGTAGCGCAGCATCAGGTCGGCCCCGCGCTCGGTGCGCACCAGCCCCAATGTGCCGAACAGTCCCTGACCAGCCCGGGTGGCGACCCGCTCGGCCAGCTCACCATCGTCGACCACGTCCCACGCCACCACACAGGTCAAGCTGAGCATCGCCAGGCCCTCGACGAGTTCCACCGCCTGCACCGCGCATGGCACACCAGAGTGCTGGAAGGTCAAGGAGCCGTCGTCGTCTACCCGGACATCCTGGAAGCGCTCTAGTGCTGTACGGGCAGCTTCGAGCAGCTCATGGGGGGAGGCGCCACTCGCCGCTGCGCCCTGCTCCTGGCTCATGGGATCGTCCTCCTGGCGGAGTGAGCGTTGACTGCCACGGTGTCGATGGCACTGCCGAACCTGCGGTCGCGGTTGGCGTAGATCTCGCAGGCCCGCCACAGATCCCGGCGGTCGAAGTCGGGAAACAGGATGTCCTCGAACACCAGCTCGGCGTAAGCAGCCTGCCAGATCAGGAAATTGGAGATGCGCTGCTCCCCCGATGGCCGCAGGAACAGATCGACGTCCGGCATGTCCGGTTCATCCAGGTAGCGGGCGAACATCCGCTCGTCGATGCGCTCCGGGTCGATCTCCCCGCGGGCTGCCCGGCGAGCCAGCTCCCGGGCGGCGTCCGCGATCTCCGCGCGGCCACCGTAGTTGACGCACATGGTCAGAGTCATCACATTGTTGTGCGCCGTGAGTTCTTCGGCGATTTCCAGCTCCCGGATGACGCTGCGCCACAGCCGGGGCCGGCGCCCGGCCCAGCGCACCCGGACACCCATCTCGTGCATCTGGTCGCGGCGGCGCCGGATGACGTCGCGGTTGAAGCCCATCAGGAAGCGCACCTCGTCGGGGCTGCGGCGCCAGTTCTCGGTGGAGAACGCGTACGCCGACAGCCATTGCACGCCCAGCTCGATGCAGCCGCACACCACGTCGAGCAGCACGGCCTCACCGCGGCGGTGCCCCTCCGTGCGGGGCAACCCGCGCTGCTGGGCCCACCGCCCGTTGCCGTCCATCACCAGCGCCACGTGCCGCGGCAGGCGCTCCCCCGGTATCGCGGGTGGCCGAGCCCCCGACGGATGCGGATCAGGCGCTCGAACCACCGGCCCATCCTGCCGCCTCAAGTGCGGGGGCGTTCGACGAGGGGTAGGGAGCGGAGTTGGCGTTCCAGGTGCCACTGGAGGTGGGCGGCGATGAGGCCGGTGGCTTCCCGGCAGGTGGGCGGTGCGGCGCTCTGCGCCTGGGGCCAGTTTCCGTGCATGAGGGCGTCGAGCAGTTCCAGCGTCGCACGCGACGGGGTGGCAGCCCCAGCAGGGCGGCATCCGGGACAGACAGCGCCGCCAGCCGGGACGCTGAACGCCTGATGCGGTCCCGGCAGCCCGCACCGGGCGCATTCGGTCAACGCGGGCGCCCACCCGGCGGCGGCCATCGCGCGCAACAGGAACGCATCGAGCACCAGGGGGGCTGGTCGCTGCCCGTCGGCCAGTGCCCGCAGCGCACCCACCACCAGCAGGTAGAGCCGCAGCGCCGGTTCCCCCTCCGCACCGGCCAGCCGCTCTGCGGTTTCCAGCACCGCGCAGCCGGTGGTGTAGCGGCCGTAGTCACTGATCAGCCGGGAACCGAAGCCGTCGACCGTCTCGACCTGGGTGATGATATCCAGCGTGCGCCCGCGGTAGAACTGCACGTCGACGTGCCCGAAGGGCTCCAGCCGCGCACCGAACCGCGATGAGGTCCGCCGCACACCCTTGGCCACCGCACGCACCGGCCCGTGCCGGCGGGTCAGCAGCGTGATGATGCGATCGGCTTCACCCAGCTTCTGCACCCGCAGCACTACCCCGGTGTCGCGGTACAGGCTCACCCAGTCATCGTCGCACCGGTCGCCGTCAGAAACCGAGACGGCGCAGCTGCTTGGGATCGCGCTGCCAGTCTTTGGCGACCTTCACATGCAGGTCCAGGTACACCGACGTGCCAAGTAAGGCTTCGATGTGCGCCCGGGCGCGAGTGCCGACTTCCTTAAGCCGGCTGCCGCCGCGCCCGATCACGATCGCCTTCTGGCTGTCCCGCTCGACGTAGAGGTTCACGTAGACATCGAGCAGGCCGTCCCGCCCTTCCCGCGGGGTCATCTCCTCGACCACGACGGCCAGCGAGTGCGGCAGCTCATCGCGGACCCCTTCCAGCGCCGCCTCCCGCACCAGCTCGGCGACCAGTGTCTGCTCGGGTTCATCGGTGAGCTCGCCGCTGGGGTACAGCGGAGGCGACTCCGGCATCCGGGCCAGTAACAGATCAGCGAGCAGTCCGACCTGAAAGCCATCGACCGCGGATACCGGCACAATCTCGGCGAACTCGCCGATACCGGACGAGCGCGCCAGCTCGGCCATACTGGCGAGCTGCTCGGCCACCCGCTCCGGACTGACCAGGTCGGTCTTGGTCACGATGCCGAACACCGGGGTACGGGTGGCCAGCGCGGCCAGCTCACCGGTGATGAACCGATCTCCAGGGCCAATCGCGGCGTCGGCGGGCACGCACAGCCCGACCGCGTCCACCTCGGCCCAGGTCGCCCGGACCAGGCTGTTGAGCCGCTGGCCGAGCAGGGTACGGGGCCGGTGCAGCCCGGGCGTGTCCACCAGCACCAGCTGGCCGTCTGGCTGGTGCACGATGCCCCGGATGGTGTGCCGGGTGGTCTGCGGCCGGCTGGAGGTGATCGCCACCTTCTGACCCACCAGTGCGTTGGTCAACGTCGACTTGCCGACGTTGGGCCTGCCTACCAGGCAGGCAAAGCCAGCTCGGAACGGTGTGCCCACCGCTAACCCGCCACGTGCAGTACGTCGCTGACGTTGCCGCGCTGATCGACCAGCAACACCGGGGCCGTCGGCCCGAGCTCGCGGACTGCGGCCAGCGAGTCAGCATCCACCTCCCCGCCCACCAGCGCCGCGGCCTCCAAGCCGGTCGCCCCGCTGACCACCGCCGCCGCCACCGCGGCCTGCAGCGCGGTCAGGGTCAGCGAGGGCAGCGCGACGGTGACGCCGATATAGGTGCGCCCGTCGGTGTCGCGCACCGCGGCGCCTTCCAGCGCGCCGGTGCGGGCAAGCGCTGAGCGCGCCAACGTAACGATCTTGGCATCCTCCGGGTCGAGCTCAGGCACGCGTGTCGCTCGCTTCCTGCGGCGGGTCAGCCGCGACGGGGTCGGGCCGGCTACCGGGCTCCGACCGGGTGGGTACCCGAGAGGCGATCACGGTGGTGATCCGCAGCCGCCCGCGACGATCGTTGCCCCCCTCGGCCCGCAATCGCAGGCCGGCTACGTCGGCCTCGGCGCCGGGCACCGGCACCCGGCCCAGCCGCTGCGCCAGTAGCCCACCCACGGTCTCCACGTCGGAGTCAGCCAAATCCACGTTGAACAGCTCACCCAGGTCGATCACCGGCAGCCGGCTGATCACCCGAACCCTACCGTCCCCCAGGTGCTCGATGGGGGGCCGCTCGTCGGTATCGGACTCGTCGGTGATCTCACCGACGATCTCTTCGAGGATGTCCTCGATCGTCAGCAAACCAGCGGTACCGCCGTACTCGTCCACCACGATGGCCAGATGGTTTCGCGAGACCTGCATCTCCTTGAGCAGGCTGGTGAGCAGCTTCGAATCCGGCACGAACGTCGCGGGCCGCATCACCGCACCAACGGTCTCACCGGTCGAGCCTTCCAAATGTTCGGCCGCCACCAAGTCTTTCAGATGCACGACACCCACGACGTCATCGACGCTCTCCGCGATCACGGGGATGCGGGAGAATCCCGACCGTAGGCACAGCGCCACTGCTTGGCGCACTGATTTGTGCTGTTCAATCCAGACGATCTCAGTGCGGGGCACCATGACCTCACGGGCCACCGTGTCCCCGAGCTCGAACACGGAGTGGATCATCTCAGCCTCACCGGCCTCCACCACACCGCGTTGACCCGCCATGTCGACCAGCTCCCGAAGCTCGACTTCGGAGGTGAATGGACCTGCCGGGAAACCTCGGCCTGGTGTGATCAGGTTCCCGACGAAGATGAGCACCCGCGACAGCGGGCCCAAGATCCGGCCCAATACGCGCACCGGCCCGGCCACCAGCAGGCCCACGGTATAGGGATTCTGGCGCCCGATAGTCCGCGGGCCCACCCCGACGACGACGTAAGTCACCACGATCATCGCCAGGCCGGCCACCAGCACAGCCAGCCAGGTCGGCGACAATTGACGCACCGCCACCACGGTGACCAGCACCGTGGCGACCAGCTCGCAGCTCAGCCGCAGCAACAGCAGCAGGTTGATATGCCGCGGCCGGTCGGCGACGACCGACGCGAGCGCCCTGGCACCGAACCGGTGCGAGCGCACCAGCTCGTCGACCCGGGCCCGGGATACCGTGCCCAGCGCGGCGTCAGCCGCAGCGAATCCCCCGGCGGCCACCACGAGAGTCGCGGCCGGCACGAGCAGCACCGCCGAGGACATCAGCGCCGCACAACCGGTGCGTTACCGCTGGGGGCCGGAATCCTCCGGCCCATCCAGACCGACCACCCCTAGCAGGCGAGTGTCCGCGTCGCGCTGGGCGATCCGGCGGCGAGCCGCTCGATCGGCGTGCCGGAAATCCTCAAGGATGCGGTCCTGTAGCGCGAACATTTCCCGCTCTTGGGCCGGGTCGGCGTGGTCGTAGCCCAACAGGTGCAGGACGCCATGCACGGTCAGCAGCTGCAGTTCGTCGAGCACTGAGTGGCCCGCTGCGGCGGCCTGCTCCATCGCGACTTCCGGACATAGCACGATGTCACCGAGCAGTTCAGGACCACCGGGCGGGTTGTCTGGCCGGCCTCCCCCCAGCAGCCCACCTTCGTCGGCCTCGTCCATCGGAAACGCCATCACGTCGGTGGGGCCCGGCAGGTCCATCCACCGTCGGTGCAGATCCGCCATCTCGGCCGTGCCGACTAGGAGCATGGACAGCTCCGCCAGCGGGCTGACACCCATGCGGTCCATCGCGAAACGCGCCGCTGCCGCGATCGATGCTTCAGCAACGGCAGTTCCGGATTCGTTGGCGATCTCGATACCCATCGAGGCCTCACCGCCTCCGGCGACGGTCGCTGCGGTTAGGCACCGGACGCGCCGCGGTAGTGTCGGCAGCGGCGTCCCACCGCGCGTAGGCGTCCACGATCTCGGTGACCAGCCGGTGACGGACCACATCGGCGCTAGACAGCTGCGCGAAGTGGACATCGTCGAGGCCGTCGAGGATGTGCCGCACGATCGCCAACCCGGACAGCTGACCGCCCGGCAGGTCAATCTGCGTGATGTCACCGGTGACCACGACCTTGGAGCCAAAGCCCAGCCGGGTCAGGAACATCTTCATCTGCTCGGGCGTGGTGTTCTGCGCCTCATCGAGAATGATGAAGGCATCGTTGAGTGTGCGGCCTCGCATGTAGGCCAGGGGAGCGACCTCGATGGTCCCGGCCGCCATCAATTTGGGGATGGACTCCGGATCGAGCATGTCATGCAGAGCGTCATACAGCGGGCGCAGGTACGGGTCGATCTTCTCGTACAGGGTGCCGGGCAGGAAACCCAACCGCTCCCCTGCCTCCACTGCCGGCCGGGTCAGGATGATCCGGTTGACCTGCTTGGTCTGCAACGCCTGCACCGCCTTGGCCATGGCCAGGTAAGTCTTGCCCGTGCCGGCGGGTCCGATTCCGAACACGATCGTGTAGCGATCGATGGCGTCGACGTATCGCTTCTGGTTGAGCGTCTTCGGGCGGATGGTGCGGCCCCGCCGGGACAGGATGTCGAGGCTGAGAACCTCCGCGGGTGATTCCGCCTGCCCTTGGGCGAGCATCGCCAAGGCCGCCCGGACCGCATCTGGGCCGAGCTGCTGGCCGCGGCGGGCCAGGATGACTAACTCGCCGAATGCCCGTTCGGCATAGGCCACATCCGCCGGGGCGCCCGAGACAGTGACCTCGTTGCCTCGCACGTGCACATCGGCGGCGAGCAGGTCTTCGATCACCTTCAGGTTCTCATCGCGGGATCCGAGCAAGGCCAGCACGGCGGAATCCGGGATCACTATCTTTGACTGGACCGGTACGGGCTGCACCGTCTCCGAACCGGACGGGGAGGCGCCCTCCACTGGGGTCGGCGTCACGTGGGTGTGGGTCCTAACTTTCTGCGTGCTCACGCATCTCGAATGGAAACAGGCAGGACCGATGCTATCCCGACAGTCGAGTCCGCGGGGGCGGAGATTTGCGTGCCACCCGGGATGCCGCGCCGCGGCGGAAACTGGGGGCTGTCCCGCCGCGGCGCAGCGCCGCCGGACCGAGGGGGGAGGTGCCCGGCGGAGCCTGGTCCCCGATCAAGTACCGGACCAAATACCAGACTCTGCATGCCTGGGAGCCCGGTAGAATCACTTACTCGATCAGGTGGCTCATTTCAATGTGCGCACTTAATGTAAGGCTTCGCTCTGGTCATCGGTCCAAATATCACCTGAATGACGCAAACGCCAACGTTCTGAGAGAGCACCTATTGCACCGAGAGCTACTGCGCCGGCACTAGAAGAACGCAATACGGCCGGACCCAACCGCACCGGCTGGCCACCGGCGGCGGTCAAGGTGACCACTTCATCCGCGGTGAGGCCACCCTCAGGCCCCACCACCAACAAGAGCTCGCCCGCCGGCGGCAAGGGCACACAACGCAGCGCCTCGGTCGCACGCTCGTGCAGCACCAGGCAGCCGGCCGCGGCGGCGCAGCGCTGCGCGAGCACGGTAATGCTCACCGGCTGGGTCACCGGCGGAAACCATGCTCGGCGTGACTGCTTGGCGGCTTCGTGGGCTGCCTGCCGCCAGCGGGCCAGCGCTTTGGCCTCGCGAGGCCCGGGGTCCCATTGGGCCACGCACCGGGCCGCGCGCCAGGGCACTACCGCGTCCACCCCGGCCTCGACGGCCAGCTCCACGGCCAACTCACCGCGCTGACCCTTGATCAGCGCCTGGGCGAGCGTCACGCGCAGAGCGGGTGCCGGCTCGCTGCCCCGCCGTAGCACGCGCAGCTGCAGTCGATCCCGACCGGTTCCGCGCACCTCACACAGCGCTAGCTGGCCTTGGCCGTTCGTTAGCACCAGGCGCTCACCAGGGCGTAAGCGCCGCACAGTGGCGGCGTGCCTGCCCTCAGGACCGTCCAGGGTGGTCTCGGCCCCTTCGGGCGGCAGCTGCTCGGCGAGAAAGACGGGCAGGCTGCTCACCAGGGCCCGCCAGGCTTCATTAGCGCCCGCCGAGAGTGTCCCGTAAGCGGGAGAACAAGCTGCCCGCACGGCCGTTGACGGTCAGCTCTGCCTGCTCCTCACCGCGCAGCAGGGCCAGTTCGCGCAGCAGCTCTATCTGGCGGCTGTCTAGCCGCGTTGGCGTGACGACGTCGAGATGGACGAACAGGTCACCCCGGCCCTCAGTACGCCCGGTACTGCGCAACCGCGGCATCCCCCTGCCCCGCAGGGTCAGCACGGTCGCGCACTGGGTGCCCGGTTCTACCCGGACCTCCTCGGTGCCGTCGAGGGTGTCCAGCATGATCGTGGTACCCAGAGCGGCCGCGGTCATCGGGACTCGCAAGGTGCAGTGCAGATCGGCGCCGTCGCGGGTGAACGTCTCGTGCGGCACCTCCTGCACCTCGACGTAGAGGTCACCCGCCGGGCCGCCGCCCGGGCCCACCTCACCCTGACCCGCCAGGCGCACCCGCATCCCATCACCCACTCCGGGGGGGACTTTCGCGGTGACGTTGCGGCGAGCTCGGATCCGGCCGTCCCCAGCACATTGGCGGCACGGTTGCGGGATGACCTCGCCGATGCCGCGGCATACGGGGCATGGCCGCGAGGTCATCACCTGACCGAGGAAGGTGCGCTGCACGTTCTGTACCTCGCCGGCGCCACCGCAGGTGTCGCAAGTTTGCGGGCGGGTGCCCGGCGCGCAACCGGAACCGTTGCATTCGTTGCACAGCACGGCGGTGTCCACGGTGAGCTCTCGTGATGCCCCGCTGGCGCATTCCTCGAGCGTGAGCTGCAGCCGGATGAGCGCATCTGAGCCGGCCTGCACCCGGCTGCGCGGCCCCCGGCGGGCGCCGGGCCCGGCACCGGCACCGAAGAAGGCGTCCATGATGTCCCCGAAGCCGAACCCGCCGAAGGGATCAGCTCCGGCGCCGCGCCCGCCGCCCGGCTCCAGCGGGTCGCCGCCCAGATCGACGATCTGGCGTTTCTGCGGATCGGTCAGCACCTCGTAGGCAGCGCTGACCTCCTGAAAACGCTGCGCAGCCGCCGCGTCGGGGTTGACGTCGGGGTGCAGCTCGCGCGCCAGCTTGCGGTACGCACGCTTGATCTGTTCCGCGCTGGCGTCCCGGGGCACACCCAGGATTGCGTAGTAGTCCCTGGCCACGCTGCGTCCTCCTACCGCAGCTGCGCTGCGGTCTTCATATTCATGTCGTTGAGCTCTACCCCACTCAACGAGTAGTCAAGATCTCCCCCACGTACCGTGCTACCGCGCGCACCGCAGCGATGGTGCCCGGGTAATCCATTCTGGTAGGTCCTACCACCCCCATACCCCCGAGCACGGTGCCGTGCGAGGCGTAACCAATCGAGACCAGCGACGTGCTGCGCATCTCTTCGGCCTCGTTCTCCTCGCCGATCCGTACCGTGATGGTGCCCGGATCACTGGCCGCAGCCAGCAGCTTGAGCACCACCACTTGCTCTTCCAACGCCTCGAGCACCTGGCGCAACGAGCCCGGGAAGTCGGCGGCGTTGCGCGTGAGGTTGGCGGTACCGCCCAGGAGCATCCGTTCCTCCGGATGTTCCACCAACGTCTCGATCAGCACCGTCGACACCCGAGTCATGGCGTCTCTGAGGTCGAGGGGAACCTGCTCGGGCAGATCAGCCACCGCCGCGGAGGCGTCTGCTAGACGGCGCCCGGCCAGCGCCTGGTTCAGCAGCGAGCGCAACCGCGCTACCTGGTCTTCGGTGATGACATCGCCCAGGTCGAGCAGGCGCTGGTCGACGCGACCCGAGTCGGTGATGAGAACCAGCATCAACCGGGCCGGAGTCACCGCGAGCACCTCGAGATGACGCACCGTCGATCGGCTCAGCGTGGGGTACTGGATCACCGCAACATGCCGGGTCAGCTGGGCCAGCAGCCGCACACTGCGACGCAACACATCATCGAGGTCCACCGCGCCCTGCAGGAAACTTTGCACTGCGCGACGCTCGGCCACCGACAATGGCTTCACCTCTGACAACCGATCAACAAACAACCGGTACCCCTTGTCAGTCGGCACCCGACCGGCGCTGGTATGCGGTTGAGTGATGTAGCCGTCCTCCTCCAAAGCCACCATGTCATTGCGAATGGTGGCGCTGGACACCCCGAACTGGTGGCGCTCCACCAGCGACCGGGATGCAACCGGCTCGTGGGTGGCGACATAGTCGGTGACGATGGCCCGCAGCACCGCGAACCGGCGCTCGTCAGCGTTCACGCGTCACCTCCCGGCGCTGTATTACGGATACTGGTAGCGGCCTACCCACCGAGTCTAATGCGCTGCCGGCGCGGGCGCCGGAACCCGCCGCCGCGCCCGATA
>DASQVU010000021.1:0-8096 GCA_035640615.1 Pseudonocardiaceae bacterium | reverse complement strand
ATAGATCCTGGCGACAACGTGCGCCACCCCAAACGTTTCCCGGGCGACCCGGGCAGAGATGATGTTGGAGTTGTCCCCGTTGGACACCGCGGCGAACGCCTCGGCGCGCTCGATGCCGGCCTCGATGAGCACCTGGCGATCGAAGCCGCTACCGCGAACCGACTGGCCGTGGAAGTCCGCGCCGAGTCTGCGGAATGCCTGGGGGTTCTGGTCGATCACCGACACGTCGTGACCGATACGTTCCAGCGCCAGCGCTAGCCCGGCACCCACCCGGCCACAACCCATGATCACGACATGCACGCGGTCACTCCTGCTCGGGTTGTCAGTCGGGCTGTCAGGGGCCTGCGGGGGCGATCTGCCAGGCAAACCGTATCGCCGATAGTGCCGTCGTGCCGCGCCGGGCCACTGTCCGGCCGTACGCTTTGACGCGTGCCGAAGCTCGCGACTGCGGTCAAACGGATCCTTGTCGGTAGGCCGTTCCGCAGTGAACGGCTCGCCCACACTTTGTTGCCCAAACGCATCGCGCTACCGGTGTTCTCCTCAGACGCGATGTCGTCGGTGGCGTATGCGCCCGAGGAAATCCTGCTCGTGCTTTCCGTCGCCGGGCTCACTGGATACGCCTACGCCACCTGGGTCGGGCTGGCGGTCGCAGTAGTGATGATCGCCGTGATCGCGTCCTACCGGCAGAACGTGCACGCCTACCCGTCGGGAGGCGGCGACTACGAGGTCACCACCGTCAACCACGGCCAGCGTTGGGGATTGGTGGTCGCCAGTGCCTTGCTGGTCGACTATGTCCTCACCGTGGCAGTATCGATCTCCTCGGCTGCCGCCAATATCGGCGCCGCGCTCCCTCTGGTGCACAGCCATAAAGTCGGGTTCTCGCTGGGCGCAATTCTGATTCTTGCTGCGATGAATCTGCGGGGGGTGCGCGAGTCCGGCACCCTGTTCGCGGTCCCCACCTACGCCTTCGTGTTCGGCATCCTCAGCATGATTCTGGTCGGGGTGGTGCGGACTTACGTGCTGGGGCAGAGCCTGCATGCCGAGAGCGCCGGGTTCGGTCTTGTTGCAGAGGGTCGGCACCTGGCCGGTATTGGGTTCGCGTTCCTGCTGTTACGAACGTTCTCCTCCGGTTCGGCCGCGCTGACCGGCGTGGAGGCGATCAGTAACGGGGTCCCCGCATTCCGCAAACCGAAGTCACGCAACGCGGCTACCACCTTGCTGCTGATGGGCGTCCTGGCGATCACCATGTTCCTTGGCCTGCTGGTACTCAGCGGTATCACGGGTGCCAAGATCGCCGAAGTTCCCGAACAGCAGCTGATCGGGGCGCCGGTGGGCTACCAGCAGCGCACCCTGATCGCGCAGCTTGCCGATGTGGTGTTCTCCGGGTTCTCGCCGGCGTTCTACTTCGTGCTCGCGATGACCGGGCTGATCCTGGTGCTCGCCGCCAATACCGCGTTCAACGGTTTCCCCGTGCTCGGCTCGATCCTGGCGCAGGATCGGTACCTGCCCCGCCAGCTGCACACCCGGGGGGATCGGCTGGTGTTCTCCAACGGGATCGTGTTCCTGTCGGCGGCAGCGATCATCCTGGTCGTCGCCTTCCAGGCCGAGGTCACCCGGCTGATCCAGCTCTACATCGTCGGAGTTTTCGTCTCCTTCACGTTGAGCCAGAGCGGCATGGTGCGGCACTGGAACCGGCTGCTGTCCACCGAGAACGATCCCGGCGCGCGTCGCCGGATGCGGCGCGCGCAGGCGATCAACTCCTTTGGGTTCATCATGACCGGTGCGGTACTGCTGGTGGTCGTGGTCACCAAGTTCACCCAGGGCGCGTGGATCGCGATCGCGGCAATGGTGGTGATCTTCGCGCTGATGCGCGGGATCCGCAGGCACTACGACCGGGTATCCGCCGAGCTGGTCCCCCGGGAGACCGACGCCGTGCTGCCGTCGCGCAACCACGCGATCGTGCTGGTGTCCACGCTGCACCTGCCCACCCTGCGGGCGCTGGCCTACGCCCGGGCGACCCGCCCCGATGTGATCGAGGCGGTCACCGTCAATGTCGACGACGCAAGCACTCGAGACCTGGTCACCCAATGGGAGGCGCGGGAGATCCCGGTACCCCTCAAGGTCGTGGAGTCGCCGTACCGGGAGATCACCAAGCCGGTGGTCGACTACGTCAAGCGAGCCCGTTCGGACAATCCGCGCAACGTCGTCACGGTATTCATCCCGGAGTACGTCGTCGGCCACTGGTGGGAGCAGATCCTGCACAACCAGAGCGCGCTCCGGATCAAGGCCCGCCTGCTGTTCGAGCCGGGCGTGATGGTGACTAGCGTGCCGTGGCAGCTGCGGTCCTCTGATCGCGTTGTGCAGCGCGAGCAGGTCGCCCGGGGCGCGGTGCGCTGGGGCATGAACACCAGACCCGATGGCACCACCGGTAGGCGCAACTCGGCCGATGGTGCGCCGGCCAGCGGTGCCGCGGCGGGCACCTCGCGGCAGCAGTCGACCGATCGGCCGTGATCGAAGTGGGGACCGAAGTGGAGCTGGTCGTCGGGCCGGTAGGCCACGGCGGGTTCTGCGTCGCCCACCACGAGGGTCGGGTGGTGTTCGTCCGGCACGCCTTGCCCGGCGAGCGGGTCCGCGCCGTGGTGACCGAGGACCGGGGCGGGTCCTACTGCCGGGCCGATGCGGTGGCGGTGCTGGATAGCGCAGTGGGCCGGGTGGCGCCGCCGTGCCCGGTCTCGGGTCCCGGGGGCTGCGGCGGCTGCGACTTCCAGCACGTTGACCCAGCGCTACAGCGCCAGCTCAAGGGGCAGGTGGTGGCCGAGCAGCTGCGCCGCATCGCCGGGCTTGACGTCGCGGTGACGGTGCAGGAACTGCCCGGTGGCCCGCTGGGCTGGCGTACCCGGACCCGGCTTGCGGTGGACGCCACCGGGCGGGCTGGTTTTCGGATGCATCGCAGCCACACGGTGGTCGCGGTGCCGGCGTGCCCGCTGGCGGTGCCCGATTCGCTGGAACAGGTGCTGGCCCGCCGGTGGCGCCCGGGCGCGGAGCTGGAGGTGGTCGCCGACAGCTCCGGTCGGGTGCACGTCGCCCAGCTCCGACCCGGGCGCCCGCCCGCCCAGCTTCGCGGCAGCGGGCGCATCGTGCGGCGTGCCGCCGGCCGGCGCTGGCAGCTCTCGGCGCGCAGTTTCTGGCAGGTGCATCCCGCCGCGGCCGACGCACTCGCCGGGCTGGTCGGGGAGTGGGCGGCCGCACCGCGCGGGGGCACCGCCTGGGATCTCTACGGCGGCGTGGGGCTGTTCGCCTCCGTAATGGCCCGTCAGGTCGGGCCAACCGGTTCCGTGACCGTCGTGGAGACCTCCCGCCAGGCCGCTGCCGATGGAGTAGCGGCCTTGGCCGACCTTGCCCAGGTGAACTTTGTCACCGGCCGGGTTGAGCAGGTGCTGGCTGGGCTGCCCGGGCCGCCGGACACAGTGGTGCTCGACCCGCCCCGGGACGGGGCCGGGCGGCAGGTGGCCGCCGCGGTCACTGCCCGCCAGCCCGCTCGCCTGGTCCATCTGGCTTGCGATCCAGCAGCGCTGGCTCGGGACCTCGCCTGCTACCTCGAGAGCGGTTACCGGCTACTGGAACTACGCGCGCTGGACGCGTTTCCGATGACCCACCACGTGGAATGCGTTGCTGCGCTGGCGCGCTGAGGCCCGCCGTAGACTGGGCGGCCGGTGGCCGTCTTGAGCCGCTGCCGAGCGTGGGGGGAGATCCGATGACCCTGTTGGAATCGGTGCACAGCCCTGCAGACCTCAAGGGTCTGGACTTGGCCTCAGTGACCAGGCTGGCCGCGGAGATCCGCACCTTCCTGGTCCAGAAGGTGTCCCGCACCGGAGGCCACCTCGGCCCCAACCTCGGTGCAGTGGAACTCACCCTGGCCGTGCACCGGGTGTTCGACTCCCCGCGCGACCCGGTGCTGTTCGACACCGGGCACCAGGCATACGTGCACAAGATCGTCACCGGTCGGGCTGCCGGGTTTGACAGGTTACGCAAGCGAGGCGGCCTGTCCGGTTACCCGAGTCGCGCGGAAAGCGAGCACGACTGGGTGGAATCCAGCCACGCCTCGGCTGCACTGTCCTACGCCGACGGGCTGGCCAAGGCGTTTGCCCATACCGGGCGGCGCCAGCACGTCGTCGTGGTGGTGGGTGACGGTGCCCTGACCGGGGGTATGTGCTGGGAGGCACTGAACAACATCGCCGCCGGCAAGGACCGGCCCGTGGTCATCGTAGTGAACGACAACGGCCGCTCCTACTCGCCGACCATCGGCGGCTTCGCCGATCACCTCTCCTCGTTGCGGCTGCAGCCGGGCTACGAGTTCGTGCTGCAAACCGGCAAGCAAGCGCTGCAGCGGACCCCGGTGGTGGGTCGCGCCATCTACGCCGGCCTGCACGCCGCCAAGCGGGGATTGAAGGATGCGCTGGCCCCGCAGGTGCTCTTCGAAGACCTCGGGTTGAAGTACCTGGGTCCAGTCGACGGGCATGACGTGCGCGCCATGGAGTCCGCGTTGCGCCGGGCCAAGGACTTCGGCGGCCCGGTGATCGTGCACGCGGTGACCCGCAAGGGCAACGGCTACGCGCCGGCGGAGAACGACGCCGCAGAACTGATGCACCAGGTCAAGGTGATGGATCCAGAGACCGGCGCGCCGATCGCCCCCGCCGGTACCACCTGGACCAGTGTCTTCACCGAAGAGCTGATCAAGCTGGCGGGTGAGCGGGCGGACCTGGTGGCGATCACCGCGGCCATGCCCGGCCCCACCGGCGTGGCCGCCTTCGCCAAGCGTTTCCCGGACCGGTGCTTCGACGTGGGGATCGCCGAGCAGCACGCCGTCACCTCCGCGGCTGGGCTCGCTCTGGGCGGGTTGCACCCGGTGGTAGCGCTGTACTCCACATTCCTCAACCGGGCGTTCGACCAGGTGCTGATGGACGTGGCGTTGCTGAAAGCCCCGGTGACCATCACCTTGGACCGGGCCGGTATCACCGGCGATGACGGCGCCAGCCACAACGGCATGTGGGATCTGTCAGTGCTGGGCATCGTGCCCGGTATCCGGGTGGCCGCACCCCGCGACGCCGGCAGCCTCCGCGAGGAGCTGGCTGAGGCCGTTGCGGTGGACGACGGCCCGACCGCGCTGCGGTTCCCCAAGGGCCCGGTGATCGAGGAGGTGCCGGCGGTAGCGCGCATCGAGGGGGTCGACGTGCTGGCGCAGCCTGCTGCGGGTGATGGCCACGACGTGCTGCTGGTGGGCGTCGGCGCGTTCGCCGCGCTCGCCGTGGCAGCGGCCGGCCGGCTCGGTGATCAGGGCATCGGCGTGACCGTCGTCGACCCTCGATGGGTGCTGCCCGTGCCGGAGGTGCTGGTGCGGATGGCCGCGCGGCACCGGCTGGTCGTCAGCGTCGAGGACGGTGGCCGGCACGGCGGTTTTGGCTGGTCGTTGGCTGCCGCCTTGCGCGATGCCGAAGTTAACGTGCCGTTCCGGGACCTGGGTATCCCGCAACGGTTCCTCGGCCACGGGTTGCGTGACGAGGTGCTCGCGGAGCTCGGATTGACCGCCCAGGACGTTGCTCGGGCGGTGACCGGCTGGGCGGCTGAGCCGATCCGGTCACTCGGCGAGGCGCCCGCGGTGCAGGCCCCGGGCGCCACCCCATAGCCGCAGCACGGCGAGCAGGGGGGTGTGGCACCGTTGTGGGGTGCGCATTCTGATCGTCGAGGATGAGCGGGCCCTGGCCGATGCGATTGCGCGCGGCCTGCGCCGTGAGGGCATGGCTGTCGACGTAGCTTACGACGGCGACAGCGGCCACGAGAAGGCGGCGGTGACCCGGTATGACGTGGTGGTGCTGGACCGCGACCTGCCCGGCATGTCGGGGGACCAGCTGTGTGCCGAAATCGCGAGATCGGGGGCGGTGACGCGAGTGCTGATGCTGACCGCCAGCGGCACCGTATCGGATCGGGTCACCGGGCTGTCTCTGGGTGCCGATGACTACCTGTCCAAGCCATTCGCCTTCCCTGAACTGGTAGCCCGGCTGCGGGCGCTGGGTCGCCGCGCCACGCCCGCAGTACCGCCGGTGCTCAGCGCCGGCAACGTGGTGCTAGATCCGTCCCGGCGCACCGTCAGCCGGTCTGGCGCTCCGGTGGATCTCACCCGGAAAGAGTTCGGGGTGCTGGAGGTTCTGCTCGCCGCTGGGGGTGCCGTGGTGAGCAGCGAAGAACTACTGGAGCGGGTATGGGACGAAAACGCCGACCCCTTCACCACCACGGTCCGGGTGACCGTGATGACGTTGCGAAAGAAACTCGGTGAGCCGGGCATCATCGAGACCGTCGTCGGGTCAGGCTACCGAGTACCCAGCGCAGGGCTTGCCCACGGCTGAGCCGTTGGTCAGGCCCCGCCGGGGTCCTGGGCTGCGAGTCCGGCTCACCCTGCTGGCCACCGGGTTGTCGGCAGCGGGGAGTGCGCTGCTGCTGTGGCTGGGGTGGCTGCTGGTCGGTGGGGTAGTAGCTGCCGTTCCCGACTTGCCGCCAGGGAGTACCGTCAAGGTCGACGGGGTGCCAGTGGCAGCCGATAGTCTCGGGGCGGCGTTGCAGGAGGCCGCCCGGCACCGCGTGCTGCAAGCAGGGTCGGTCGCGTTCCTGCTCGCGGTGATCGCCACCGTGCTGCTGGCCTGGGTGATCACCGGCCAGGTGCTGCGGCCGTTGCACGAGGTGACCGCCACCGCGCGCCGGCTGTCCGCTGAGTCGCTAGACGAGCGGCTCCGGTTGCCCGGACCGCGGGATGAGGTCGCCGAGCTCGCGGATACCTTCGACGCGATGCTCGACCGGCTCGAGGCGGCGTTCCAGTCGCAACGCCGGTTCGTCGCCAACGCCAGCCACGAGCTGCGCACCCCGCTGGCAGTGATCCGCACCGAGGTGGATGTCACGCTGGCGGATCCCGCCGCGGACGAGGCCGAGCTGCGCCGGATGGCCGTCGTGATCCGTGACGCGACGTTGCGCGCGCAGCAGCTGGTCGATGGGTTACTGGTGCTCGCCCGAACCGAGGGTGGCGCGCTGCGCGCCCGCGAGCCGGCGGATTTGGCCAGTCTCGCGGGCGCGGCGCTGCGAAGCGTGGCGCCTGAGGTGCGCGACCGCGGTCTGCGGGTGACGAAGCACATCATGCCGGCGCTCACGGTGGGTGACCCGGCGTTGCTGGAACGGGTAGTAGGCAACCTGGTGGAGAACGCGGTGCGGCACAACACGGCCGGCGGCTGGGTTGAGATCTACACAGATCGGGCGGAATCGCACGCGAGGTTGGAGGTTCGTAACTCCGGCGAGGTGGTCGCGCCAGAGGCGGTCACCGCGCTGTTCGAACCCTTCCACCGCGGCGGGGTGGCCCGGACTTCGCACGATGGCGCCGGGTTGGGCTTGTCGATCGTGCGCGCGGTCGTCACCGCGCACGCGGGCACGGTGCGCGCCGAACCAATCCCCGGTGGCGGTCTCGCCGTAACGGTCCACCTACCCTCCGCATAGCTGGCTCTGGAAGCACCTACCCACCGGCTGATTTGAGGGCGGTGGCGAGAGGGTGTGCGGTGAGCTCGCACTGCCAGCGGCGCGCCCCACCGGCGACCAGGTGCCGCTCGACTGCGGCGGTGTCGAGAAGCTCCGGGGGTTCCCAGCACAGCCGGCGGACGAGGTCGGGCGCCAGCAGGTTCTGCAGCGGCAGCCGGTGCTGCTGGGCGATCTCCACCAGGGCCGCGCGCGCGGCAGCGAGCCGGACTGCCGCCGCCGGATCACGGTCTGACCAGCGGTTGACCGGCGGGGGGCTGCCGCTCGGCGCGCGCAACGGCGGCAGCTCGCTGGCTGGCAGCGCCCTCGCCGCAGCCAGCGCACCCAGCCAGATCTTGGCGTGCCGGCGTTGCGCCCGCCCACTGAACACCGGGCGGGATAGCAGCGCGGCCTCATCCGCCGGGTCGGCCAGCGCCGCGTCGATGATCGCGGCATCGGGCAACACCCGGCCCGGGGCGATGTCCCGGTGCCGAGCCAGCTGATCGCGGGCGTACCACAGTTCGCGCACCGCAGCCAATTCTCGAGGG
>DASQVU010000020.1:0-18987 GCA_035640615.1 Pseudonocardiaceae bacterium | reverse complement strand
TGGCTAGCGCCGAGATGTCACTGGCCGACGCGGGCGCCAAGGTGGAGCTCGGCGCCGGAGTGGCGGCAGCCCAGGACTACTACCGTAGCGCGCTGGAAGTCGAGACCGATATCGCTGGGGAGGCCTCAGCGTCACCTCAGTGACCGCGCGCGCAAGGAGGCGCCTCTTACGATGAGCCACACCTTCTACCCGATGCGCCGGCCGCGGTTGCAGCGCAGTGAGCTCGCAGTACCCGGATCGAACACCACCTACATCGACAAGGCCGCAGACAGCGCCGCCGACTTTGTCTTCCTCGACCTGGAGGACGCGGTAGCTCCGCCCGACAAGGAGCAGGCCCGCCGCAACGTGATCGAGGCGCTGCGGGACATCGACTGGGCCGGCAAGGGCAAGACGGTGTCGGTGCGGATCAACGGCCTCGACACGCACTACTGCTACCGCGACGTGATCGACGTCATGGAGCGGGCGGGTGACCGGCTGCACACCATCCTGGTGCCGAAGGTCGGCGTGCCCGCGGATCTGTACTGCGTGGAGACCCTCGTCGCGCAGGTGGAGCAGGCCAAGGGCTACCAGCACCAGGTCGGCATCGAGGCGCTGATCGAGACCGCGCTGGGGATGGCGAACGTGGAAGCCATCGCCGCCGCTCCTGGGCGGTTGGAGGCGCTGCATTTCGGGGTGGCCGACTACGCCGCCAGCAACCGGGCCCGCACGGTGAGTATTGGTGGTCTGAACCCGAACTATCCCGGTGATCAGTGGCATTTCGCGCTGTCCCGGATGATCGTGGCCTGCCGGGCCTACGGGCTGCGCCCGATCGACGGCCCGTTCGGTGACTACTCCGACCCGGACGGCTTCCGGGCCAGCGCCCGGCGGGCCGCAGCGCTGGGGTGTGAAGGCAAGTGGGCCATCCACCCTAGTCAGATCGAGCTAGCCAACGAGGTGTTCAGCCCCCCGGAAGCTGAGGTGGATCGGGCCCGCCGGATTATCGACGCGCTACGCCACGCCGAGGCACAAGGCAAGGGTGCGGCCTCGGTAGACGGCAAAATGATCGACGCCGCTTCGGAGCGGATGGCCCAGACGGTGATCGCAATGGACCAGGCAATCAGGGCGGCCGCGGCGAGCCGGAGCTGAAAGGGGACAGTGCGTGGACATCCACGAATACCAGGCCAAGGAGATTCTGGCCCGCTTCGACGTCCCGATCCCGCGCGGTGGTCTGGCCTACAGCCCCGAGCAGGCGTCGTACCGGTCTACCGAGATCGGTGGCTCAGCCTGGGTGGTGAAGGCGCAGATTCACGCCGGTGGCCGTGGTGAGGCCGGCGGTGTGAAGGTCTGTTACTCCGACCGCGAGGTGCAGGACGTCGCGAACAGCATGTTCGGCCGGCGGCTGGTCACCAAGCAGTCCGGCCCGCGCGGGAAGCTGATCTACCGGGTGTATGTCGAGGAGGCCATCGACGTCGCCCGGGAGCTGTACTTCGGCATCGTCCTAGACCGTCGCATCGAGCGGGTGTGCATCATCTGCTCGGCTGAGGGCGGCATGGACATCGAGGATCTGGTCACCTCGAAACCCGAGACGCTGGTCCGGACCACGATCGAACCCGCAGTGGGTTTCCTCGAGTTCCAGGCCCGCGAGATCGCCTTCGCGCTGGGCCTGCCACCGGAGTTGGTTGCCCAGGCCAGCCGGGTGTTCCTGCGCGCCTACCGCGCTTTTCGCGACCTGGACGCCACCCTGCTGGAGATCAACCCTATGGTCGTCACCAGCAAGGGCAGCCTGGTCGCGTTGGACGCCAAGATGTCCTTTGACGACAACGCACTGTTCCGGCATCTGGAGATCTCCGAACTGCGGGACCGTAGCCAGGAAGACGCTCGGGAAAGCCACGCCGCCGATCGCGGGCTGGCCTACGTCGGCCTGGACGGCAACATCGGCTGCATGATCAACGGTGCGGGCCTGGCGATGGCGACCATGGACATGATCAAGTTGGCTGGTGGTGAGCCGGCGAACTTCCTGGACATCGGCGGCGGCGCCTCACCGGAGCGGGTGCTCAAGGCGTTCCGCGCGGTGCTGCGGGACGACAAGGTCGAGACGATGCTGATCAACATCTTCGCCGGGATCAACCGGTGCGACTGGGTCGCCCAGGGCATCATCGACGCGTTCAAGGAACTCGACGTGAAGATCCCGGTGGTGGTGCGGCTGGCCGGCACCCACGTCGAGCAGGGCCAGGCCATGTTGCAGGACTCCGGCTTGCCCATCATCACCGCCGACACCCTGGCTGACGCGGCCCACAAGGCGGTCGCTGTCGTGAACGCTGTCGCTGCTGGTTAAAACCGCTGGTTAAGACCGCTGAACAGGCCGCTGGTTAGCGCGCTAACTGAGGAGGGTCATGGCCATCCTGATCGACGAGCACACCCGGGTGGTGGTGCAGGGCATCACCGGCCGCATCGGGCGCTTCCACACCGAGGAGATGATCGACTACGGCACCCAGATCGTCGCCGGCGTCACGCCGGGCAAAGGCGGTGAGACGGTGCTGGACCGGCCGGTCTTCAACACCATGAAAGACGCCGTGGCAGCCACCGGAGCGACTGCCTCGATCGTGTTCGTGCCGCCTCCGTTCGCGGCCGATTCCTTGATGGAGGCCGCCGACGCAGGCATCCGGTTCTGCGTCTGCATCACCGACGGCATCCCGATGCACGACATGCTGAAGGTCAAGCGGTACATGCGCCGCTATCGGGCGCAGCAGAAGATGACCCTGACCGGGCCCAACTGCGCCGGCACCATCTCCCCCGGGCGGTCGCTGGTGGGCATCATGCCCGGCCACATCTACCTGCCCGGCCGCGTCGGGGTGATCAGCCGTTCCGGCACGCTGGGTTACGAGGCCGCGTCGCAGATGAAGGCGCTGGGCATTGGGGTATCCACCTCGATCGGGATCGGCGGCGACCCGGTCAACGGGTCGTCGTTCCGCGATCACCTGGCGTTGTTCGAGGCGGACCCGGACACCGACGCGGTGGTCATGGTCGGCGAGATCGGCGGCCCGCAGGAGGTGGACGGTGCCGACTACATCCGCGAACACATGACCAAACCGGTGATCGCCTACATCGCCGGGCTGTCCGCCCCCAAGGGCCGCAAGATGGGCCACGCCGGCGCGATCGTGTCCGCGGCGGGCGAATCCGCCCAGGAGAAAATCGAGGCGCTGACCGCGGCCGGAATCACCGTGGCGCCCAACCCGTCATGCATCGGCGAGACCGTGGCCCGGGTCCTGGCCGAGCACGGCCTGCTCGGTGGAGCTGCGGAGGTCGGTGACTCTTCCGCAGTTGGGGGCCCGTCACGAGCCGCCAACGCACTTGTTGATCATCGTCATCAGCAGCCCGCCCGGGAGTCCGCGCTGCTGAGAGATCGCCGTGGATGACCCTGTCGTCGTCGTCACCCGGCGCTGGCCGGCCTCGGTAGAGCAGGAACTCACGCGGCGCTTCCCGAAGGTCCGACTCAACGCTGACGACCTGCCATTGGGCCGTGACGGGCTGCGCGCTGCCCTGGAGCAGGCCGACGTGGTGCTGCCCACCGTCTCCGATCAGCTGCCGGCCGAACTGTTCGGCGGACCGCTGCGGACCCGGTTTCTCGGCAACTTCGGCGTTGGCTATAACCACATCGACGTCGAGGCCGCCGCCAAGGCCGGCATCGTCGTGACGAACACCCCGGGGGTACTCACCAACACCACCGCGGACACCGCGATGACCCTGCTGCTGATGGTCGCCCGCCGGGCCGGCGAGGGGGAACGCGAAGTCCGCGCCGGGCGCTGGACCGGGTGGCGGCCCACCCACATGATGGGCGCCGACGTCACCGGCAAGACGCTGGGCATCCTGGGTATGGGGCGGATCGGGGTGGCGGTGGCGCGGCGTGGCCACTTCGGTTTCGGCATGCCGGTGATCTTCTACGACCCGGCCCAGCGCGAACCTGATCACGGCATTCCCGGTGCCCGCCGGCTGGGCAGCATCGAGGACGTGCTGGAAGTAGCTGATTTCGTGTCCCTGCACATGCCTGGCGGCCGCGGAAACACCCACGTCATCGACGCCGCAGCGCTGGCTCGGATGAAGCCCACCGCGTTCCTGGTCAACAGTGCCCGCGGCGACATCGTGGACCAGCAGGCGCTGGTCGAGGCACTGCGGGCGGGGACGATCGCCGGTGCCGGACTCGACGTCTACGAGGACGAGCCCGATATCCCGGCCGGGCTACTAGAGCTGGAAAACGCCGTGCTGCTGCCGCATCTGGGCAGCGCCACCCTGGAGACCCGCACCGCCATGGGCATGCTCGTGCTGGACAACCTCCAGGACTTCCTGGAGGGCCGCGAGCCTTCCTGCCGCGTCGCGTGAGGTGGGTAGCTCGGATGGGGACCACGATCGGTGGACAGGCCATCGGGTCACTCGCCGTTTGCCCCAGGTAGGCACCTTATCGCCGTCGCTCGCTCGGGTGGTTGCTTTCAGTTAGAGCCACGTTCCGTAACGTCATCGGCCGTTAACACGATGATCAGAGCGTGCTCGGGGATCTCGCAGCGCGTAACGCTGCACCTACCAGCGTGCCCGCCGCCGACACAGCCGCGGCGTCCCATCCGCACCCCTGGCCTGCCGGCCGACTCTGGCGGTGTTGCGGCCCTGGCAGGACACTTTGTCCATTGCCCAGGACCGAACCCGACAGAATCGTGCATCGAGAGAGGCCGGCCGCATGGTGATCTCGCGAGCCTACCGGGTGTCCCTGGAGGCGGCGGGTATTGATGCCCGTCTGGCTTGGGAGGAACTGGTCAGGAAAAACCCGGACACCGCGCTGTCGAAGACGCCGCAGTGGAGCGATTGCATATGCAGCTGCGACCACTTCTCCGACGCCACGTTACTGTTTCGGGGAGACGATGGGCGTCGACTCATCCTGCCGCGGTTGCGGAAAACTGGGGCGGGGTGCCTGCCGGGGATATTCGCATCCCCTCCGCGGCACTGGAACCTGGGGGCTGACGCCAGCGGTTTCCTCAGCGAAGAGGGGACGGCATCGCCTCACGAGACCAGTGCGCTGATCCAGGAGCTCCGGCGCCATTCCGGTCTGCGTACCCGTATTGTGGTGGGCGGTGACGATGCTCGGGCATGGGCCGCCGAGACTCCGAACACCATTTATTCCATCGCCCGCACAGCGCACGTCCTCGACCTTCAAGGCGGATTTCCCACAGTCTGGTCGAAACGGTTCACGAGCAAGGTGCGCTCCAACTCCCGGAAAGCGGAACGCCGGGGCGTTGTCGTGGAGTCGGACGACACTGGCCGGCTGATCCCGGTTTTCGATATGTTGTACCGGATTTCCGTCGACCGATGGGCTCAGGAGCGGAATCAACCGGTAAGGTTGATGCGCTGGCTTCGGCAGCGCCAGCAGCCGCAGCACGCGTTCGCCACGGTAGCCCGTATGTTGGGCGAGCAGTGCACCGTATGGATCGCGTGGCGAGACGGCGAACCTATCGCTGGCATCATTAATTTGACGAGGGGATCACGAGTTACCTACTGGCGCGGCGCTATGGACAAGGAACGTTCCTGCGGCACGGGCGCCAACGAGCTCCTCCATCGTTGCGCGATCGAAGCGGCATGCGCCAGCGGTCGGCGTAGTTACGATTTCGGTCTATCCCAGACTGATCAGCTGAGGCGGTTCAAGGCAACTTTCGGGACAACCGAGGTTCCCGTCCACATCTACTACTTCGAGAGGATTCCCACGGCAGCGGCCGAAGAAAAGTGTTACGGCGCGGCCAAGCACAGCATCCGAGCAGTCATGCGGCTTGCACATGGGTCGGTAAGGTGACAACGGTCGAAGACGAGGCACCCACCGCCACGGCGCGCAACTCGGCCACCGTTGCCGCGTGGACCCTGGTCAGCAGGGCCACCGGGTTGCTCCGAGTGGTCGTGATCGGCGCTGTGCTCGGCCCCACCTATTTCGCGAACTCCTTCCAGACCAGCTATTTCGTGCCGAACATCGTCTTCACCTTGATCGCCGGACCAGTGCTGTCGATGGTCCTGGTACCCGGCGCAGTTCGGGCCCTCAGCGCTGGTGGTCTGCCCCGCGCTCGGGAGGTGCTCAGCCGGGTGACGGGGTGGCTACTTCTGGTCTCGGCCGGGGTAGTCGCCTTACTCGTCATCGCCTCGCCGGTGGTGGCCTGGACGCTCAGCGCGGGGATTCCCGATCCGGCGCAACGGGCTCGGGGCCTGTGGCTGACCACGCTGATGATCGTGCTGGTCGCGCCGCAGATCCTGCTGTACTGCCTGGGTGATCTCGGCGTGGCCGCGCAGCGGGCACGGGGGCGCTTCGCGCTCGCGTCGGCCGCACCGGCCGTGGAGAACGTTGTGCTGACCCTGACGGTGGTGCTGGCCGGCTGGTACTACGGGACGGGTCTCGACTTCGATCACGTGCCTCTCGATCTGGTAATAGCACTCGGGGTGGGCAGCACGCTGGCCGCCGCGCTGCACACCGCATTGCAACTATTCGGCGCCGCCCGGGTCGGCCTGTTGACTCGCCCGTCGCTGCGCTGGCGGGCCGATCCCGAGGCTCACGAGGTGACCCGCAGGCTGATGCGCTCGGTCGGGGTGGCGGCCTGCCCCGCAGCGGGCATGTACGTACTGCTTGCGCTGGCCGGCTCCGTACCCGGTGGCGTGTTCGTCGTACAACTGTCCTATGCGGTGTTGTTCTCCCTGTCCTACGTCAGTGCCCGGGCGGTGTCGATGGCCGCGCTGCCCGGGTTGGCGCAGGCCGCGCACCGCGAGGACCCCGCCACGTTCGGCTCGGCATGGCGCCAGGGATTGTCCTACGCCGTGATCGCCAGCCTGCCGCTGCTGGTGTTGCTGGCGGTGCTGTCTGGACCTACCGCGGACATCCTGGCTAACGGTGAACTGCGGCATGCGGCCCTGATCGGTCCACTGGCCACCTGCTTGGCGGTGGTTGCAGTTGCCCAATTGGTCGGCGGGGTGAGCGACCTCGGTTGCCAGGCGCTCTACGCCCGGCTGGACGACCGGGTGCCGCGCCGGGCCAGTCAGGTGGCGTTGGCCGTCAAGGTGCTGGTCGCCATGTCGGCGCTGCTCGTACCGGCCGGCGGGGCACGCCTGGTGTGGCTGGTGGTGGCCATCCTGGCCGGTGAGCTCGCCGCTGCCGGGATGGTGTTGACCCGGCTGCGCCGGGAAATGCGACCGCAGCGATTCACCGAGCCGCGAGCCGTCGCCGGCGCGCTGGTCGCCGCAGCGGCGATGGTGCCGGTGGTTGCGGCGGTGTGGTGGGTCCAGCACGTGCACGGTGGCGGCCAGCTCAGCACCCTGGCAGTGCTCACCGTGGGGGGGATCGTGGCGGTCAGCGTTTACGCACTCGTGCTCCGCGCCACCATGGTGCGGCGGACCGGTGCGGCATCATCATTCAACTGACGTATTGGGGAGGTCGGGGAAATGGTACTTTCTCAGGCTTATCGGATATGCATCGAAGGAGAAGGTGCAGCTGCCCGCCCCGCCTGGGAAGACCTGGTCGCCCGCGACGAAACCATCGCGCTGTCGAAGACCCCGGAGTGGATTGACTGCATCTGCAGCGCCAGCCGCTTTACCGACGCGACCTTGCTCTTACGAGGCGACGACGGCCGGCGGCTGATCCTGCCTCGCCTGCGGAGAACCGGCACCCCATCGTTTCTTGGGCCATTCGAATCACCGCCGCCAGGATGGGGCCTTGGTGCAGATGCGAGTGGTGTTCTCACCGAAGGAGGGCCGGCGTCGCCCACCCAGATCGCAGGGGTGATTGAGCACATCCAACGTCATCCTGGTCTGCGCACCCGCGTCATGGTGGCTGAAGACGACGCCGAGGCATGGGCGTCAGTGGCGTCGAATACTCTCTATTCCACCTCCCGGACCGCGCAGGTGCTCGATCTCCGCGGTGGTTTTTCCACAGTATGGTCGCAACGGTTCACCAGTAAAGTACGATCCAATGCCCGTAAAGCGGAACGACGAGGCATTGTCGTGGAGTCGGACAATACTGGGCGGCTCGTCGATGTCTTCGACGCGCTGTATCGCAATTCTGTGGACAGGTGGGCGCAACAGCGGGGTCAGCCGCTATCATTAATGCGCTGGCGTGCGCAACGCCGAGAGCCGCAGAGCAAGTTCGCCACCGTGGCAGCGCGAATGGGCAAGCGATGCACCGTATCGATAGCGTGGCGGGAAGGCGAACCCGTCGCCGGCATTGTTATTCTCACCCGCGGCCCACGGGCTACCTACTGGCGGGGCGCGATGGACAAGGAACGAGCGCGGGGTACCGGCGCTAACGAACTCCTCCACCGATGCGCGATCGAGGCGGCATGTGCCGAGGGACGGCGCAGTTACGACTTCGGGATCTACCAGACCGAGGACCTGAAGAGATTCAAGAGCACTTTCGGGGCGCACGAGGTTCCGGTGCACGTCTACTACTTCGAAAGACTCCCCACCGCGGCCGCCGAAGCGAAATGTCTGTACGCCACTAAGCAGGCGGTGCGAGCTGCCCTGCGGCTGGCCCGCCCCGGTAGGTAAACGCGGAGGTGATGCAGCGATGGCCGCGCTGGTTCTGGAGGCTCACCGGTTAGAGTGCGACCGCTACACGCAGGTAGCGGGCGGCGAGCCAGGTCAGCCGCTGGTGCTGATCGATCCAATCGCGGTCACCCTTGACCTTGGCGCGCTGGCGGCCGCCAGCCTACCCCGCTGACCCGGTGGCCGATCCGCGAACACTGCTGCGGGCGATGTTCGACGCGGCAGTGGCCGCCGCGGACCCGATGCAGCGAGTGGCGGCCTTCCTGCCGGCGCGCCCGCCCGGCAAGATCGTCGTGGTCGGCGCGGGCAAGGCATCCGCGCGGATGGCGCAGGCGGTCGAGCAAGCCTGGGACGGCCCGCTCACCGGGCTGGTGGTGACTCGCTACGGGCACGCGGTGCCCTGCCAACAGATCGAGGTCGTCGAGGCAGGGCATCCGGTGCCTGACCCGGCGGGTGAGCACGCAGCGCGCCGGATCCTGGAACTGGTGTCCGGGCTCGGCACGGACGATCTGGTGCTGGCGCTGATCTCCGGAGGCGGCTCGGCCCTGCTGGCGCTGCCCGCGCCGGGCATTACCCTGGCCGACAAGCAGGCGATCAACACCGCGCTGCTGCGCTGCGGGGCGTCGATCGAGACGATGAACCTGGTTCGCAAGCACCTGTCGGCGATCAAGGGTGGCCGGCTCGCGGCGGCGGCGTTCCCGGCCGCGACCGTGGGCCTGCTGATCTCCGACGTGCCTGGCGATGATCCGGCCGTCATCGCCTCCGGGCCCACCGTGCCGGAGGCGTCAACCCCGGCGCAGGCACTGGCCGCACTGGCGCACTACCAGGTGACGGTGCCACCGGCGGTGCGGGCTCACCTGGAGACCACCTCCGGCTGCCCGGGACCCACCGACCCGCGGATGGCCCGGGTGCACAACCACGTGATCGCCGCGCCGCAGCAGTCCCTCGAAGCCGCCGCGGCGCTGGCCCGGCAGGCCGGTGTCACACCGGTGATCCTGAGCGACTCGCTGGAGGGCGAGTCCCGGGAGGTGGGGATCGTGCTGGCCGGTATCGCCCGGCAGGTGCGCCGCCACGGCCAGCCGGCGCCGGCGCCGTGCGTCCTGCTTTCCGGTGGCGAAACCACGGTCACCGTCCGCGGCAGCGGCCGCGGCGGCCGCAACGTCGAGCTGCTGCTGGCCCTAGCGCTGGCCCTGCGGGGCGCGGCAGGAACGTATGCCATCGCGTGCGACACGGACGGCGTCGATGGTGCGGAGGAGGTGGCCGGGGCGCTGATCGGGCCGGACACCCTGCGCCGAGCCGAACAACTCGGCGTGGACGCTGCCGCCGCGCTGGACGACAACGACGGGCACGGTTTCTTCGCCGCGCTGGATGATCAGGTTTTGACTGGCCCCACCCTCACCAACGTCAACGACTTCCGCGCCGTGCTGATCACCTGAGCCACCGCAGGGTGCTTGCGGTCGGCGCCCTCGCCGAGCACGACACCGACATCCGGTCAGTCGGGGTAGGAGGTGAGGGGTGGGGCAATGGGTGTCACCTGGCAGCCGATCTGGTCGATCTCCACCTCGACGGTGTCACCAGGGTGCAGGAACCGGGGAGGCTGGCGCGTGAATCCGACCCCTTCGGGAGTTCCGGTGGCGATCACGTCGCCGGGACGCAGGGTCATGCAGCCCGACACGTAGGCGGCGAGCTGCGGCGCCGAGAAGATCATGTCGGCGGTGGAGGCATCCTGGACCACCTCGCCGTTGACCCGCGTGACGATGCGCAGCCGGTCGGGCTCGGGAATCTCGTCGGCGGTGACCAGCCACGGGCCGATGGGAGCAGAGAAATCGGCGTTCTTGCCCAACGTCCACTGGTTGCCGGCTCGCTGGAAACCCCGCGCGGTCAGGTCGTTGAAACACAGATAACCGAGGATGGCCGCCTGTGCCTGCTCGATATTCGCATCCCGCAGGCAGCTGCCGAGGACGAAAGCCAGTTCGCCCTCCCAGTCCAGGCGCTGCTCGCGGGGCGGGACCGGGACGGGATGACCGCTGACGACCAACGTGGACGGCCACCGCCCGAACAGATCCGGATTTTTCGGGACGCGCAGGTTCGCCTCCGCAGCGTGCGCGGCGTAATTGCGGCCGGCGCACAGCACGTGCGCGGTCAGCGGTACCGGTGGTAGCTGCTCGACCTCGTCGAGCGCGGTACAGCCGGCCGTGGCATGGCGTGCAGCCGCGAGGCCGACGGGTGGCGCTGACCAGAACTCCTCCATTGAACAGACCACGGCCAGCCGGCCGCCGTCCAGGACCCGTGCCATGGTCACACCACAGGCGTCCCGATAAGCGATGAGCTTCACTCTTACCCCCGGTGCCGGTCTTAGCATCGTTCTACCCGTTCGGGAGGCGCCTTGACCGGTGCTCCCTCTCAACGTCCCACCCCGACATGGAGACATATCGGGCTCATAGGGGACCGGAAACCCCGATATGTCTCCATGTCGGGGTAGGGCTAAGCGGTTCTTCGGTGGTGGGCGAGGTCGGCGTGGTGATCGGAGCCGTCGCTGCTGTGCGGATCGGTGTGCACGATGGCGGAGGTCAGCCGCGGTACCGCATGAATGAGCCGGTGTTCGGCCGCCACCGCGATGGCGTGCGCGGCGGCCACGGTCAGATCGGCCGGCACGACGACGTCGCATTCGGCACGCAGCCGATGCCCGATCCAGCGCAGGTGGACGGCGCCGACATCGACGACGCCGGAGGTGGTTCGCAACGTGTCCTCGACCTGATCGACCAGCGCGGGATCAACCGCGTCCATCAGCCGCCGGTACACCTCCCGGGCGGCGTCTTTGAGGACCAGCAGGATCGCGGCGGTGATGGCCAGGCCGATGGCCGGATCGGCCCACCGCCAGCCGATGGCCACCCCGCCGGCACCGAGCAGCACCGCCAGCGAGGTGAACCCGTCGGTGCGGGCGTGCAGCCCGTCGGCGACCAGCGCGGCGGAGCCGATCCGCCGGCCCACCCGGATGCGGTAGCGGGCGACCATCTCGTTGCCGATGAACCCGACCAGCGCCGCCGCAGCCACAGCGAATAGGTGCGATACGGCCGCGGGATGCAGCAGCCGCTGGATCGCCTGGTAACCGGCCAGCGCCGACGACGCCGCGATGATCACCACGATGACGATGCCGGCCAGGTCCTCCGCGCGGCCGAAGCCGTAGGTGTAACGGCGGGTCGGCGCCCGGCGACCGAGCAGGAACGCGATCCCCAACGGCACGGCCGTCAACGCGTCGGCGACGTTGTGCAGGGTGTCACCCAGCAGCGCCACCGACCCGGACAGCGCCGCCACCACCGCCTGCGCGGCGGCCGTGCCGCCGAGGACCGCCAGGGAGATCCACAGCGCCTGCATGCCCTCCCGGGATGTTTCCAGCGCCGCATCGACCTTCTCGGCGCTGTCGTGGGAGTGCGGCGTGACCAGGTGTGATAGGCGATGCCACCGGCTATGGGCGGGCGAGCGCGGAGGAGCGTGGTGATGATCGTGGTGCGCGTCGCTGCCCATACTGGCTCCGTAGAGTCGTGAGTGCGAAACGGTGTCGCAACACTGTTACGTACTCACGACCCCTCCAGCTAGCTGGAGGGGTGCACGCCCTGGCCGCCACCCTGGCCGCCACCCTCGGGCGACAGGGTGAGGCAGGCGATCCGGGCACCTGCTTGGCCCGCCTTTCCCGGAGCCGTTTCCGTCTCCATCGCCTCGTGCACCACGATGGAACCCGGTCCGCGGTCACTGAAGACGAATGGCACCGTGGTGCGCGCCGTGCCGACACCGGTGGCGTCGGTGTGCAGGTCCAACCAGACTTCATTGCGCGGGTTGGCGTATTCCGGGTTGCTCGATGGTTTCTGCGGGGTGGCGGCGGGATCGATCCGGTTCTGGTAATGCGGCCCGGCCGCAGCACCCGTGGTCCCACAGACGTTGGTGTGCGCATGCGCCGCGTAGCTCCGGTTGGGCAGCAGCCCGGAGTACGTCACCACCGCTGTGGTGGTGCCGCCGCCCGAGGGGGTCAGCGTGGCCGATAGCCGGGCACCGGGGGGCGCCAGCGCCGGGTTGTAGGTGTCGGCCGCAGTGGAGGAGCCGGCCGGCACGGCGAGCACGCCCTGACCGTGGAGAGTGACCGTGTCGACCGGGCCCATGCCGAGTCCCTTGTACGCGCACGCCACCGGCGCCAGTGCTGCGATTGCCGTCACCATGACAAGCCGCCACCGTCGCCCTATCGGCGGATTAGCGGGCGTTCTCTTGGGGGACAATGCTCGTACTGAGCTCGCAGCGTGACATTGGCCACCAAAAGAGACTCCCCTCATAGGGGTATGGTGCCGCACGGGTAGACCGTTGGCGAGAGAAATCACTCCCCGCGCCGATAATGGTGGCGGCGCAAGCGACGCGACGGTCAGGGATGCGACGGCGCCGGGGGCGCGCCCTCAAGCTCGAAGAACAGCCCGTCTGAATAACACCACCACCAGTCCTCGCCGGGTTCGTAGGAACGAATCAGCGGATGGTCGCGGTGTTGCCGCCAGTGCACGGTGGCGTGGCGATTCGGAGAATCGTCGCAACAACCCACATGCCCGCAGCGCATGCACAGCCGGAGGTGGACCCATCGGCCCCCCGTTCGCAGGCAGTCTTCACAGCCGTCGCTGGACGGTGTCACATCCGCCACCGAGTCGAGGTGTGTGTAGGTACTGGCCATCTCTTTCAGACCTCACTTGAGCGTTTGCCCGAACCCGCCATCGGCCAGGAACTCGGCGCCGATCACATTAGCGCTCCCGGCACTGCGCGGTTGCTGCCCGAGCTGGGCTGGCATCGCCTGATCGACAGCGTGGCTGTGCACCCAGCTGTCGACCTGCGACCAGGTCTCGTCAAGCCAGCCGGCCAGCGTTTCCCGATCACGGGGGACGGTCGCGGCCGGCACCAGGGTGGTGCGCACGAGCAGTCGATGATGCACTGGCAGCCGCCACCACGGTCGGCCACGGCCGTCGGAAGCCAACCCGGTGTGAGCGAGCACTAGCACGTCAGCGGCGGGCGAGGCCATCAACGCCGCAGTCGCGCCACCCCGGTGGGGCGGCAGCGTGTAAGTGCGCCGGCGGGCCCGCCGGGCGGCACCGTGCGCACCGGACGCGGACAGCGTCAACACCGCCCGGCGCCATCGCGGCCAGGTGAAGTTGGCACCCTCGGGAAACAGCAGCAGCGCGTCGCCGGGGGACATCGCGGCCGCCAGGTCGTGGATCCTGCTGCGCGCGCGCTCACCGCTGTGGCCGACGAAGCAGAGCGGCAGGTGATCGCTGGCCAAATCGAGGGTGGGCTCCAGCCGCAGCGCGGATTTCAACACCGCGCGCAGCCGCAAGTGGTAGTGCACCACCAGCAACCAGGCGATGAGCAGCGAGTCGCCGGGGCCGCAGTGCCGGGCGAGCACGAGCAAACCGCTGGCTGTGCTGAGCTGCTCGCGGGTCGCGGACCCCGCTTCCAGCACGAGGCGCACATCGAGGATGGCCTGCACGACGGTGTACGCGCGGGCGAGCACATCCCGCAGGACCGCATCCCAGTCGCGATCTTCAGACCGGAGCAGGCGCCGCAGCGTGGCCAGCTCGATGCCGGCGTAGGCCACGACCAGAGCGGTGCTGCGAACCGGCCGCGACGAGCCCGTCCCTACGCCGACCAGCACGGCGACGACCAGCAACAATGGCGCGAAGACGAGGATCAGGACTTCCAGGGTGATGACCGTCGGCACGGTCAGCGCCCGGCGCAGCGCGGTCATGGCAAGCCGGCCAGGTAGGCGCGGGTGGCCTCATAGGCTCGTTGGGCGCGCTGATCGATGCGTCGGCGGTCGCGGTAGCGCAGGTTCGACCAGGTTGCGGCCCGCCGCTGCGGCAGGCCCGTCGGCAGCACATGCACGGTCACACCCTCTGGTACCCGGCCGAGGTCGGTGTGGAACCGGTGCCGGCGGGAGATCTCGAACGCCACAAAGCCCACCTCCCAGGGGAAGCGAGGCACTTCCAGCGCTTCCTCCAGGCGCCCGACGTGCAGCACCCACACCGTCTCCGCGCCATGCTGCACCGCCCGGCCCAGCGGGATGCTGTTGACCAACCCGCCGTCGAAGAAATGCTCGCCACCGATCTCCACCGGCGGGAAGACTCCAGGCAGCGCGCTCGACGCCAGCACCGCGTCGATCAGGTCACCGGAGCAGAACCAGTGCTCCCGGGCGCCCTCGATGCTCGCTGCCACGCACTCGAAGGGCACGGCCAGTTCCTCGAAGGTGTGCACCGGCAGCAGCTTGCACAGCTGCCGGCGCAGCTCGGCGTTGCCGTGCAGTGAGGTGCCGCTGCGCATGATCTCCACGACCTGGCCGACCAGCGACGTGCCGAACACTCCGTCCGCGGCCAGCTCCTCCCACATCGCCAGCAGCTCCTGTGCCCCGGCGGGAGTGGGATCCGCCGCCAGCGCCGCGCCGTTGATCGCACCGATGGAAGTGCCGCAGATCAGGTCCGGGACCACGCCGGCTTCCAACAAGGCCCACGCCATTCCGGCCTCGGCGGCACCCAGCACTCCGCCACCGCCGAGCACAAATGCGGTGCGAGTCACGCCCGAGGGTCTCATGGATGCTTGTGCACCTTCACGCACGCTGGTGCGGGCTCTCATGGATGCTTAAGCACCCTTCACGACGGCTTGCGGTTTAGCAGGGATCGACCCGGCATTAATTACCCAGCCGTGGCTGCCACCAATCGAGGCAGAGCTGGGGTGCCAGCGCCTAGGCCGTTGCCGCCAGCGCCTGCCAGGCCGGCGCCGTGACCGTACAGATCACGTATCTGGCGGAGCAGGCTGCGACTCTTTCATGGTGACAACGCGAACACCGAGCAGCGGCAGAGGGCGCTGGATGCAGGACAGCCGTGGCGACCTCTGGATGGAATGACATGGACATGAACGCATCAGCTGATGTGGTGATAGTAGGCGGCGGGATAGCTGGATCATCGTTGGCTACGGTGCTAGCCAGGGAGGGCTACCAGGTCGTTGTGCTCGAACGCCAAACCGCTTACCGAGACAAGGTGCGCGGCGAGGTGATGTGCTGCTGGGGTGTGGCCGAGCTGCTCCGGCTAGGCCTGGAAAAGCCACTGCTGGATGCCGGCGGCTGCTATGTGACGCGCGCGGTTGCTTACGACGAGGTGACGGATCCGACGCACGCCGAGGCAGTCGCCGCGCCGCTGGACCGGATGGTGCCCGGTGTACCGGGGGCGCTGGACGTGGGGCATCCGGAAGCTTGTGAGGCGCTGACCCAGGCCGCTATCGCGGCTGGTGCCACGGTGGTCCGCGGCATCGGCGAAGTTAAGGTCGGGCCAGGCGATGCGCCAGTAGTGCGCTACAAGCACGCCGACATCAGCTACGAGCTGGGCTGCAGGTTGGTAGTCGGCGCGGATGGGCGGACGTCCACGGTGCGCCGCCAGGCCGGCATCGAACTGCACCAGACCACACCGCGCACGATGTGCGGTGGGATGCTTGTCGACGACCTGCACGACTGGCCGGTCCATCAAGTCTCGCTGGGCACGGAAGGCGACCTGCACTACTACGTCTTCCCGCGGGCGAACGGGCGGGCACGGCTGTACCTATTGCACGACATCGCGCAGAAGGGTCGCTTCACCGGCCCGGACCGGCAGGCCAAGTTCCTGACCGCGTTCGGATTCCAATGCATTCCGGGCAGCGCGATGTTCCGACCAGCCCTACGCACCCGGAGTGGTCCTGATCGGTGACGCCGCCGGCTGGAATGATCCGATCATCGGTCAGGGCCTGTCCATTGCGCTGCGCGACGTCCGGATCGTCAGCGACCTCCTGCGCGGCGGGTCGGATTGGTCGGCCGCGACCTTCGCCAGCTACGGTGAAGAACGCCAGGAGCGCATGCGCCTGCTTCGATTGAGCGCGCGGATAACCACCGATCTTGTGGCCACCTTCACCCCGGCTGGCGCGGCCCGCCGCCGGGCCTACGAGGCCATCTGGCAGACCGACCCGGTACTCGCCGGTCCTCGGCTCATCCAGCTGGTTGGTCCGGAGAACGTGCCGGCCGAGTCCTTCTCCCAACCCGCCATCAGCCGAATCCTCGCACTCAGCTAGCACCGCCGCATTCGGCGGTGGCACCGAACGCGTAGTGCTGCCGTTTGGTGCCAGCCGGTGCGGGGAATCCGCTACGGCGAGGTAGCGCGATGTAGCCGGCAAGGAGGTGGGCACCGTAGGCAGCGGTGAGCGCACTGCCCTGGAGCGCACCCTGGTCCGGGTGTGTACTGCGTTGCGGGCCGCGAACGTACCGTTCGCTGTCACCGGCGGCAGCGGGGTTTACGCCCGCGGCGGCCCGCTACCCGAGCACGACGTCGACGTCCTAGTCCGCCCTGACGACGTCGATGACGCGGTTCGCGCGTTGCTGTCGGTAGGGATGCGCGCCACCGACGCCCCGGAGGACTGGCTGCGCAAGGTGTATGACGGCGCGGTCCCGGTGGATCTCATCTACCGGCCCGCCGAGTGCCCGGTCACCCACGACACCCTGGCCGCCGCCGAGGAACTGCATGTCGCGTCGGTGCAGGCACCGGTGGCGCCGGCGACCGACATCGTGGCGGACAAGCTGCTCTCGCTCGGCGCGCAGCACTGCGACTTCGGCTGGATCCTCCCGGCTGCCCGGGCGCTGCGTGAGCAGATCGACTGGGCCGCACTGCGGGCCCGCACGGAACACCATCCCTACGCCGAGGCATTCCTGCTGCTCGCCGACCGCCTCGGGATCTCCTCCCCGGACCGCCCCGGAGGGCACAACCATGGCTCCGCAGGCACCCCATCCCGAGCCGCCCCAGTATTTGGTGGCACGGCTTCGCCGGGCACTCACTGAAGACCCCCGGACGGCCGAGCAGGGCGTGCGGGTCCGGGTCGTCGGGCGCACCGTGCACCTGTCTGGACAGGTCGCTACCGCGCAACGGCGCGACGCACTCACCGCCGTAGTCGCCGACCACGCCCCAGGAATGACCGTGCGCAACGATGTGCGGGTGGTAGCCACTGGCCAGCCCGCTGAGTGGGAGGAGCTGCGGTGACCCTGCGCATCGCCGCCGTTGGTGACGTCCATCTCGGCCCGGACTCCCGCGGGCGGTTGCGCCCGGCGCTGGAAAAGGTCGGCGAGCACGCCGATGTGCTGCTGCTCGCCGGGGACCTCACGCAGCGCGGCACGATCAAAGAGGCGCAGGTGGCGGCCGACGAGCTGGCCGAGCTTCCGGTGCCGGTCCTTGCGGTGCTGGGCAATCACGACTACCACTCGGATGCCCAGGACGACATTGCCGAGTTACTCACCGAGTGTGGCGTGCGCGTCCTGGAAGGCCGCGGCGAGGTGCTCGACGTGGCCGGGTGCCGGCTCGGTGTTGCGGGTGCCAAAGGGTTCGGCGGCGGCTTCGCGGGAAAGTGCGGATCGGCCTTCGGCGAGCGCGAGATGAAGGCGTTCATCGCGCACACTGAGCTGGTGGCGGAGCGACTGGCCAGCGCGCTACAAGCTGTGGAGGACGCGGATGTGCTCGTCGCGCTCACGCACTACTCACCCGTGGTGGACACGCTGCGCGGCGAACCGCCGGAGATCTTCCCGTTCCTCGGCGCCTACCAGCTGGCCGAGGCGATCGACGGCGCGCGCGGCGGTGCGGGTGCCGATCTCGCCGTGCACGGGCACGCCCACTTCGGCTGCGAGCAGGGGTGCACGCCGGGTGGTGTGCGGGTGCGCAACGTCGCTGCGCCGGTGATCCGTGCGGCGTACGCCGTGTATCACCTACCGGTTGCCAGTGGGAACGCCGATCCTGCGCAGGACCCGGCTGATGTCGGACGGGGAGACGATCCCGACTAGTGCGCCGTCGGAGAAGACCGGGGCACGCCCTTCGGCGCACTCGCTCAGCCGGGGCAGCGGGTCGGCCGCTGGCTCGTCGGGGCGGGCCTGTGTCACCTGGTCCAGCGGGCAGGCGATGTCGCGCAGCCGGGTGCTCGCCCGGTCCTGCGGCGGGACCCGGCGGATCTGGTTGAAGGTGACCAGCCCGATGGCTGCTCCATCCTCGTCGGTCAGGGGGAACGAGGAGTGCCGGTGCTGGATCAGCTCGCTGCCGAGCAGGTCCTCGACCGTCATCGATCCGGGGGCGGTCTCCGGGTCAGCGGTCATGACGTCCCGGATGGAGAGCTCGCCGAGCTGGCTGCGGACGGTGGCCTGCCGGTTTTCCGCGGTGGCCGCGCCGACCAAGAACCAGCCGATTAGCGCCAACCACAGCCCGCCGAAACCGTAACCAGTGAAAAAGCCGAACAGGCCCAGCGCCACCAGCACCGCGCCGAAGGCCTGACCGGCCCGGCCGGCCCACCGAGTCGCCTTGAGCCGGTCGCCGGTGCGCCACCAGATGAGCGAGCGCAGCAACCGGCCGCCGTCCAGCGGCGCGGCCGGGATCACGTTGAACA